>JBEKQH010000056.1:0-8090 GCA_049519915.1 Opitutaceae bacterium | reverse complement strand
ATCGAGCAGCAGGTCCTCGGTGTTGACGAGCGCGAGGCCGGAGATGGCGTGACGCAGCACGATCGGCATCAGTTTCTTTTCGATGAAGGCGACGACGTTCTGGAACAGGTCCGGATCCTCAAATTCGTAGCTGTCCAGGCGTTTGACCAATTCCTGCCGCGCGTGAATGACGATCTCGCTGGCCACGGGCAATGCGCGCAGTCGGTCGTGCGTCCGCGGATCCAACTCGAGGGTGCTTTGATACTGCAATTCCTGCAGGATGTTTTGTTCGACTTCATCGACCGGACCTTGCGCGTTGATGAAATGGTAGTGGAAGATTTCCTTCAACGATTGCAGGGCCCCCCAGGTTTCTTCCTTAAAGACGCGATAGCGGCGGCGCGCGAGGTCCTCATCGTAGTCGGTTGCGCGTTCTTCCCAGAGCTCGCCGACGCCGCTGCGGCGGACTTCCTCGTTGTGGGCGCGCACCTCAAGGCCGCGGTTGAGTTGGCGGGTAATGCTCGTCTTCTCGTCGACGAAGAGCACCATGATGTGGACGGTGGGCTGCCGAAAATGGATGCCGAGCGGTGTGTGATAAAACTCGTGACGGAGCTTGTGCATGCGCTCGATCAGCAGCTTCAGGCACTCGACCTGCACCTTGGTGCGGGGAAAGCCGTCGAGAATGGCGCCATCGCGATACTCCGGGCGCAACAAGCGGCGCAGCAGCAGGCTGACGACTTCGCGGTCGCCGACCATGCCGCCGGCGTTCTTGATGCGCTGGGCCTCGGGCGTGTCGAGCAGAGCGCTGATCACCACCGGCGGGCAGGTCAGTCCGCGGGCGCGGGTGATAAACGAGGTATGGGTGCCTTTGCCGGCGCCGGGCGCGCCGCCGAGCAGAATGAGTTCCTTGGGGAAACGCAGGTTTTCCCGCCCCGATTCGGCCTCAAGCGTTTTCCAAACGGCCTCAAAAATGACTTGGGCGTCTTTGATCTCCAGGTCGGGCAGGCGGGCACCGTTTCCGGTCGCCGGCACTGAGGCCGGGGCGGGAGCCGGCCTGTGGGCGGCAGAGGGGACGGGGTCGGAGGATGACATGGCCGTGGTCGGCATAAGGACAGCCAACATGAACGGATTTTTCGCCGGACTCGATAAAAGAAATCAAGTCGACCGCGGCGGCGGCTAGGCGCGGTTTCGAATGGTTGGCGGCCACCGCGTTGTCATTCCGAACGGAGTGAGGAATCTCACTCGCAAGCCGAAAATCTCCGCCTTATTGCGGCGGAGGGGGCGGCGGCGGTCCGCCGAGCTGATTGACGAGGGGGGCCAGGCGCATCAGGCGGATGCTGGGCGGCGGAGTGGAGTCGATCAGGGCCAGGAATTTTTCGCGGCGGTCAAGCAGGAGCTGATGGACGGCGGTCTTTTGCCGGTCATCAAGCTGCAGCTCGCCGGCCAGATGGTCGAGCGTGAGGGGGACGACCACGACGGAGGTCATGCCTTCGATGGGTTCGAAAAGAAACGGCAGCCTGAGGGTGGCGCCCCCGGACGGCGACGCTTCCACTGTTGGCGGTGGGCCACCGGCATGGTGGGCATGGCGGTCGTCGTAGCGTTTGCGCATTTTAACGAACAGATCGTGCTGGGCGGGTGTTAGAAGAGCGTCGAGCTTCCGGCGAAATTCGTCGTTCAGGGTGTCGAATTTATGACGGAAGGCGTCGATTTCGGGCTTTAGATGTTCGATCTCGGCGTTGATTTGCGCGATCGAAGTTGGGCCGGTGGCCGGTAGCCGGATATCAAAGCGGCGACCCCGGATTTCGTCCAGCGCGCCGATGGGCGGCGGTAGCAGCGGACAATAACGTTGGGTCCAGAGGCATGCGCCAAAGCCGGCGGCAAAAACCAGAATAGTGAGCGCGGCGATCAGAAGGCGCAGTTTCATGGCAGGGAGGCGTACGAGTCGGCTTGGGTGGAAAATTGGCGCCAGTTGGCCATGGCCTCTTGGTTGATCTTTTGTGTGTTGTGGGCATGGACCAGCATGACCAGGAGGACGCACGCGGCCGCGGTGCAGGCGGCGATCAGGAGCCGGTCGGCGGCCTCGCGGACGGGAGAGACCGGTGTGCGCAGGAGACGGAGGACGCGGTCGGCGAAATCGGGCGGCAACTGCGCCGCGGCGTGGGCGCGGAGGGCGCGCCAAGCCCCGGAAGAATCAGGCGTCGTGTTCATAAATTTGGCGGAGTTGTTCGCGGGCGCGATGCAGGCGGGCTTTGATGGCGGAAACGGTGGAGTGGGTGATGGCGGCCATCTCGGTCTGGCTGCGGCCTTCCTGCGCCAGCGCGATGAGCGCCCGGTCTTTGGGTTTCAATTTTTGCAGGGCATGGCGGAGCGCATCAAGTTCGGCCGAGTCGACGGGTGCGTTGGTCTCGGCGATGTTTTCGTGCTCGGTTTCGAAGGGGGTGAAAAAGCGGCGCCATTTTTCGCGACGCAGGTGGTCGATGCAACTGTTGCGGGCGAGTCGAAAAAGCCATGCTTCGAAGCGCTCGGGATCATCGAGGCGGTCGAGGGCGCGAAACATCTTGATGAAAATGACTTGGGTAAGGTCCTCGACGGAGTCGCTGCGCCCGGTAATCGCATAGGCAAAGCCGGCCATCCGCTGTTGATAGCGGGCCATGAGCGCGCGCTGGGCTGCTTCGCGGCCTCGTTGCGCCTCGCGCACGAGATCGGCCATGGCCGTCGAGTCGGTAATGTCCATGCTTTGAGCATTGTTTGTGAACGGCTTGACGCAAATTGTCGCGCGAAAGTTGCGGAAAACCGAGAATGGCCAATCTTAGAGCACACTTGGCTGATTTGAAACAAACATGCAAAGTGCCGCGCCTTCCCTGGGATGTCGCTGCATATTGCAAGAAAACCCCATGGATAAGAATACCCACGTTATTTCCCAACTTGTTGGCGATAGCGGATTAGTTCCGGCCTGCGCCCAATTGGCATGGCATGGGCATACCCGGGATGGACTGATCGCCATGATTAATTGGGTCATCACTTTTTTGCTTCTGGCCGTTGTGTGCAGTGTGGTGGGATTTTTCGGAACTGAGCCGGCGTTTGTGGGTCAGTCCGCTTGTGTGCTGGCCGGAGGTTTTTTCATTTTTGCGCTGATTGTTTTGTTTTTAAACCATAAACATCCCCGAATCCATTGAGACAAATTCTTGTGCATGGCTAAATTTTTAGAGTTCCCGGAGCGAGAGCTTCGGGATTGTTAGTTGAAGCTGGACCTGGCGGGGCTGCCTTAGGTAGCCCCGCCTTGGCTTTTCTAGTTGGCCCGCATGGGACAAAAGTTAGGGTACGCCTTCAAATCGCATGGTCCATCGTGAAGAACCAAACTCTATCGCCGCAAGGCGCCAAGGCAGAAGAGGGGCGGCGGGTCCCGCCGGTCTGCCGCTCGGCTCCGCGCCGACTGCGCCCGCGGGTAGGGGCTGGGCCAATTTGAATACGTCCACGGGAGCGTCAGTCCCTTCTTCCTATGCGCGTCCTCATCGTCGATGACGAGCTGGGCATCCGCAAGACCACCGCCATCGCCGTCGAGACGATGGGTTGCGAGGTGGTGAGCGTACCGGGCGGCCTCCGGGCGTTGAAGACGCTTGAGACCGAGTCGTTCGACGTTTGTTTTCTCGACCTCAATCTGGGCGGGGAGGACGGGCTCGATGTCCTCGACAAACTGCTCAAGGCGGCGCCCGACATGACGGTCGTGATGTTCACTGCCTATGCGACGATCAGCGCGGCGGTTGAGGCCATGCGCAAGGGTGCGTTCGATTTTATTCCTAAGCCGTTCACACCCGATCAAATTCGCCAGGTGTTGGGGAAGATCGGCAAAACCCGCCTGCTTGAGCGACGGGTGAAACAGCTTGAGACCCAACTGGCCGACGAGTCGCCCGAGATCGATCTCAGCTCGGCCGAGGTGGCGTTGCAGAAAACGCTCTCCATCGCCTTTAAGGCGGCCGAGACGCCGGCCACCATTCTTATCCTGGGCCCGAGCGGCACGGGCAAGAGCGTGTTGGCGCGCGAAATCCATCGTCGCGGCGCCCAACGGGACGCGCCCTTTGTCACCGTCAACTGCCCCTCGCTTTCTCGCGAACTGCTCGAGAGCGAACTTTTCGGCCACGTCAAAGGTTCGTTTACCGGTGCCGTGACCGACACGCTGGGGAAAGTCGCCGCCGCCGAGGGCGGCACGCTCTTTCTCGACGAGATCGGCGAAATGCCGCTGGAGATTCAGCCCAAGCTCTTGCGTCTCTTGCAGGAACGCGAGTACGAGCGCGTGGGCGAGGCGAAGCCCCGCAAAGCGACGGTGCGCGTCATTGCCGCCACCAACCGCAATCTGGCGGAGGAGGTCAAGACGGCCCATTTTCGCGAAGACCTTTTCTACCGCCTCAACGTCATCAATGTCGCGCTGCCCGGGCTCAAGGATCGCCCGGCCGACCTGGCGCGTCTCGCCGAAAATTATCTGAAGTTTTTCTCAAACCGCATGGGCAAGAAAGTGACCGGGTTCTCGCCGCAGGTGCGGGACGCGTTCGCCGCCTACGGCTGGCCCGGCAACCTGCGCGAGCTGCGCAATGTCGTCGAGCGGGCTGTTATCCTCGCCGGCGGGGCGACGGTCGAGCTGGACGATCTCCCGGAAGATTTCATGCGGATCTCCCCCGATTCGGCGATCGCCGTCGGGGCGCGGGTGACGATCGGCGAGCTGGAGGCCGCGCATGTCCGACGCATCATTGCCGTGGCCAAAAACCTCGACGAGGCGGCCCGCATTCTCGGCATCGATCCAGCCACTCTCTATCGCAAGCGCCAGAAACTCGGCCTGATGTAACGTCGCCTCCAGACTCGTCTCAAATGCTGGAGTTCAATTTGACCACGAACTGTCTGATCAAACAAAGCGGGATCGATCTTTGCGACCTTCGTGTGAAATTCCGTACCATCCGTGGTTTCAACTGCGTTTCTTAAGTTCAAAACCCCATGCTTCGCACGCGCCTTTACCTCGGTTTGCTGCCGTTGCTCCTTCTTTCCATCGCGGTCGGCCTATGCGCGATGTACACCTGCCGCGAACTCGCGCGCGCCATCGAGCACGAGTTGTTCCCCAGTTACGACGCCCTGCGCGCATGCTACGACATGCGCGAGGCTGCCACCCTGATGGATAGCGCCCTCGCCACCGTCCAGCGCGGTGACGCGCTGGCCTCGCGGGCCGCCTATGAGCGGCAGCGAGCGCGCTTCGAAAGGATTTTTCACGAACAGGAACTGGCCTCGGCCGGCACTTCGCGTGGCCCGCTGATTCAGAAGCTCGACGCGGCCTATGGTCGTTTTGCCGCCCAGGGCGACAAGCTCCTGACCCAAGGCACGCTGTCGCCGCTCGAAAATCTGCGGGCGACCGAATCGGCGCTCTTCGCCACGCTCCAAGCTCTCGAAGCGATTACCCAGCGCGACTTTACCGAACTCCAGCGGGCCGAGGCTCGCGCCTCGCGCCTGGCGCAGATTAGCATCGATTTTCTTATCGCCGCCATGGTCGCGGCGATTTTGCTCTCCCTGTTTTTGTCCTATCGTCTGGCGCGCTCGTTTCTGCGGCCGATCCAGGCGCTCAAGGATTCCGCTGTCGCGCTTGGCGAGGGCCGTCTCGATCGCGACGTGCCGGTGGGCTCCGATGACGAGCTCGGGGAACTGGCCCGAGCCTTCAATGCCATGGGGGCCAAGCTTCGCACCTATCGCCAGGCGACGACGGAGAAGATGTTGCTCACCCAGCGCACGATGGAGGCGACGCTTACGTCCGTGCCCGATCCGGTCTTTATCGTCTCGCGGACCGGTGCGCACGAGTTGCGCAATCCCGCGGCGGAAGCGCTTCTGCAGTCGCCCGATTTTGCGGCCGGGTTTCCTCCCGCGCTGGCGGAGCCGCTCCAGCGCGTGCTGGCCATCGGCAGCCATTACCTGCCGACGGGTTATGAGCACACGGTCATGCTCAGGGTGGGGCGCGAAACCCGGCATTTCCTTCCGCGCATTCTCGCGATCGGCGATGCGCCGACCGGGTTTGGCGGCGCGGCCCTATTGTTGCACGACGTCACCAAGTTTCGCCTGCTCGACGATGCCAAGAGCAATCTCGTCGGCACCGTCAGCCACGAGTTGAAGACGCCGCTGACCAGCTTGCGCCTGGCCATTTATCTCCTGCTCGAAAAAAACGAGAACCTGGGCCAGCTCACCGCCGCCCAACGCGAATTGATCGAAACCGCACGGGACGATTCCGACCGTCTCCTGAAAATCCTCAACGATCTCCTTGACCTCAACCGCCTCGAAAGCGGGGTGGCGCAACTCCACCTCGCCCATCGGCCGGTGGCGGCGTTGCTGGCCGATGCCGCCCGCGAGATGCATGCCATCGTCGATGCCGCGGGCCAGACCATCGAGGTGAGGGTGGCAGCCGGTCTCGATTCGGTGGATGTGGATTCCGACCGCATCCGGTATGTCTTTATCAACCTGCTGGGCAATGCCTCGAAATACTCGCCGTCAGGTGCGGTCATCACGCTCTATGCCGAGCCGATGCCGGACAATTTTGTGCGTTTTGGCGTGCGCGATTCCGGCCCGGGTATCGCGGCTGAGAATCTTCCCTTTATCTTTGAAAAGTTCTACCGTGTATCAGGCCAGACCAAAAAAGGCGTTGGCCTCGGGCTCACCATCGCGCGGGAGATCGTGCTGACCCATGGCGGCTCCATCGCCTGCACCAGCCGGCCCAATGAAGGCAGCGATTTTTATTTTTTGCTGCCCAAGGAAGCCGCTGTGAACCTCCAATCCCCAATATCGAACCTCCCACTTAACCGATAAGGGTCTGTCTCGCAGGAAACCGCCAATCGTAAACAGTGAACCGTGAACCCTGACCAGTGAACTCCGCTATCCGCTCCGGTTCGGCAGCGACGCAAGAGTTTCGCGCAAGATGGTGAGAAACTGTTCGGCCCCACGGCTTTGGTAACGCTGCAGATGGCGGATCGCGCCGATTTCCCTTTTGGGTGCATGGCCGGAGAGGTCCCGGTAAACAAGAGTTTCTGCGTCTTCGGCTGTGCGCATCATCAACGGCAAGATGGAGATGCCGGCGCCGAGCGCGACAATCGCTTTGACCGTGGCGATTTGCGCGCACCGGTGCCCGATGTGGGGCTCGAAATCGTTGTCGCCGCAAAAACGTTGGATTTGCTGCGAGAGGCTGCTGCCATCGCCCGGCAGGACGAAGATTTCATCCACTAGATCCATGGGTGTGACTCGCGGTTTGGTGGCAAGCCGATGTTTTTTTCCAACCACCAGCAGCAGCGGTTCGCTGAACATCGGCTCAACATGAAGCCGCCGGTCGCTGACCGGCAGGGAAATGATCACCAAATCGAGTTCGCCCTCGATCACCGCACGCGCAAGCGGGTTGCGAAAATTCTCCTGGGTCTGCACCTGCAAGTTCGGATGCGCTTCACGGCAACGTGCGAGCAGGCGGGGCAGCAGGTAAGGCGCGATCGTGGGCGTTGCCCCTACGGTTATCCGCCGAAGCGCATGGGGATCATCGCGCAGTTCTCTCAGTGTGCCATCGACTTCCGCCAGAATCCGCCGAGCGCGTTCTAGAAAGATAGCGCCGATTTCGGTCGGTACGGCGCGCCGGCCAAGCCGGTGAAACAGTTTGTGGCCAAGCTCGCGCTCGAGCTTTATAATTTGCTGACTCAGGGAGGGTTGGCTGATATGGTTGCGTTCGGAGGCGCGGGTGAAGCTACCGGTCTCGGCCACGGCTACCAGATAGCGCAGTTGATGCAGTTCCATAGGTTAATACTATGACACTGATAGAAACAAATAATTTTAACAATGGGAAAATGGGGCTATCATAGCGGCGGTCGGATCTTCCGGCCATTAACCTGAAATAGAAAACAAACATGAAACACACAACCCTCGTTGGGTTCCAACTCGCGGCGGTCTTGGCCGGAGTAGCCTTGATGCTTGCTGGCATCGTGGCCGGTGCCCATTCCGATGCTCTTATCGGCAGCGGCTCCGTGATTGCGATGCTGGCGCTTGTGGCCACCGATTATCGCACGGGTTGGCGGCGGGCCTTAGGCAAGTAATTGCCTAAGTAACGCTGTTCGAGA
>JBEKQH010000055.1:0-8108 GCA_049519915.1 Opitutaceae bacterium | reverse complement strand
TTTTCTGCGCCACGCTGCTCACCGACGGGCTCGTCACGCTGAAGAACGTCCCCGACATCACCGACCTCGACCGGCTGGTCGCCTTCACCCGCCAGCACGGCTCGCACGTCGAATGGGATCGCGCGGCGGGGGTGATGCGCCTCGATCATTCCGGCTTCAAGCGCAAGCTGGTCGATGACGAGCTGCCGCAGGACATGCGCTCAACGGTCCTGCTCTACCCCGCCCTGCTGCACCGGCTGAAAAAGATTACCGTGGCCTCCAATGCCAAGGGCTGCTCGCTCGGCGTGCGCGAGATCGACCCGCACCTTGAGATTCTCCGCGCGCTCGGCGCCCGCATCGATGACGGGGACCCGCTGGTGATCGGCCTGCCGCGCGGCTTTGCCGGCGCGCGCCACTGGCTCGATTATATGTCGGTCACCGTCACGGAAAATTTTGCGATGGCCGCGGCCCTCGCCCGCGGCCGGTCCACTCTCATCAACGCCGCCAGCGAGCCGCACGTGCAGGATCTCTGCTCCGCCCTCGTCGCGATGGGGGCGAAAATCGAAGGCCTCGGCACCAGCCGGCTCGAATTCACCGGCGTCAAGAAACTTCACGGGGCCACGATCGCCATCAACACCGACTACCACGAGGTCGTCACCTTCCTCGCGCTCGGCGCCATCACCGGCGGCGAGGTGCGCGTGAAGAAATCCCTGCCCCAACACTTCGACCTCATTACGCGCGCCTTCAAGAAACTCGGCGCGACGGTCGCGCACGACGGCACCACCGCGTGGGTGCGTCCCGGGCAGAAACTCGCCGTCGAACCGTCCTTCACCCCCAATCTCCTGCCAAAAATCGAGGCCGCGCCCTGGCCATATTTTTCGGTGGACCTGCTGCCGCTGATGATCGCGCTCAGCACCCGGGCGGTGGGCACGATCCATTTCTGGAACAAGGTCTATGAGAACGGCTTTTCCTGGATGCCCGAGCTCGCGAAATTCGGCGCGCATGTCGTCGTGCTCGATCCCCATCGCATCGTCGTCTTCGGCGACAAACCGCTGCGTCCGGCGGTCGTCGATTCGCCCTACGTCATCCGCGCCGCCGTCGCGCTCACCATGGTGGCGGCGTCCATTCCCGGACGCAGCGTCGTGCGCAACGCCGAGATCATCAAGCGCGCCCATCCGCGCTTCGTCGAAAACCTCCGCTCGCTCGGCGCGGAATTGGAATGGCGATGATCTTCGAACATCCAACACCCAACATCCAACGCCCAACGTCGAATCTGGCCGTTAAGATCGAACTAGAAAATGCCTGACCAACCCGCCAAAGGCACCAGCTACCTCGCGACGACCCTGGCCGCGCCGGTCTCGGCCGCCGAGGCCGCGTTGCGGCCCTTGTCGTTTGCCGATTTCGCCGGACAGCAAAAAACCGTCGACCGGCTCAAGATCATGGTCGGGGCCGCGAAGAAACGCGGCGACGCACTCAACCACATCCTGCTCTCCGGCCCGCCCGGCCTCGGCAAGACGACCCTCGCCTTCATTCTCGGACACGAGCTCGGCCGCAATGTCCGCGTCACCTCCGGCCCAGTCATTGAAAAAGCCGGCGACCTGGCCGGTTTGCTGACCAATCTCGAAGAAGGCGACCTGCTCTTCATCGACGAAATCCACCGCATCCCGAAGACCGTCGAAGAATATCTCTACTCGGCGATGGAGGATTTTCGCCTCGATATCATGATCGACCAGGGGCCCAACGCCCGCAGCGTGCGCCTCTCGATCCCGAAATTCACGCTCGTCGGCGCCACTACCCGGTCCGGCCTGCTCACCGCACCGCTGCGCTCGCGCTTCACTTTGCAAACGCGGCTCGACTACTATGACGCCCCCACCTTGGTCGGGATCGTGCATCGCACCTGCGGCCTGCTTAAGATCGGACTCGACGATGCGGGAGCGCACGAGATCGCCGCCCGCGCCCGCGGCACCCCGCGCATCGTGAACAACCTCGTTAATTTCGTCCGCGATTTCGCGCAGGAGAGAGCCCAGGGCAAAATCACCCAGCCGGTCGCCGCCGCCGCGCTCGAGATGCTTGAGATCGACGCGCGCGGGCTCGATGAAATGGACAAGCGTCTCCTCCGCGTGTTGGCCGAAAATTATGGCGGCGGCCCCGCCGGCGTGAACACTCTGGCGGTCGCGGTCGGCGAGGAGCCCGAGACGCTCGAGGAGGTGCATGAACCGTTTTTGATCTTGGAAGGCTACGTGCAACGCACCGCGCAAGGCCGCATGCTCACCCCCAAAGGCTACGCCGCGCTCGGACTGAAGGCCAAAGACGACGGGCAGGCGAGTTTGCTGTAAGCTTATAGCCAAACAAACATGAAAACACGGGTTCGTCCAAAACTTGATGCTCGCATCAAGGCGATCAACACGACCATGCGCCGAGCGGCAAAAACCGCCGCTGTTCGCGCCCGGGCCGCCTGCACCAAACTCTATGTCATGCGCAACGGTCGGATTGTAGCCGAGTCTCCGTGACAGGCGCATGGGCACCCTTAAAGACAACACCGCGCTCGGGCTGAAGCCCAAGACGACGGGCAGAGCCCGCCCTTGTAGAGCCGAACTGCCATTTCCCCACCGAGATCCGAAGCAATGAGACACCCATTCATCGCTATCCTGTTGGTGGTTTGCGTAACAGTCATCTATATCGCCGGCTACGCTATTTATTTGGAGCACAAGCTTGAGCCTATCGTGAACGCTCCGGGAGTTAATCTCCATGCGACCCGCTTCGCGCCCGCAAACGTCACAAAAAAGCGAATGATCAATCTTGGATACGCCAGCTTCTCGATTCCAGAATCTATCCGTGGCGCCCCGGTTAACGTAGATTCCAGTGGGGTTGTCGAAATAGGGGAGTCGATCGTTTTCTGGCCTCCCGAAAGCAGCCAAGATGCGAAAGTAGCGGCGCTCTTGCAGAGGACTTCTGCTCTAATGGGTGAGTCCGTGAGAAGTTGGTTCGAACTAAAAGAACTCATCCTCGCGCAACAACCTTATTCAATCTGGCAACTACCGAGCATTGGGAAGCGCAAAGCGGCCGCACGCGCTGTTTTGCTCATGCTGAAGTCGGAAGAATATTCTCCAGCAACATCGGTGCAGGTGCTGGAGAATGATCGGCTGGGTTTGATCATTTCTAGCAGAGCCAAGGGCACCTTCGTGTTGATTGCGGATCTTGAGACTGGCACTTGGCAGAATTTTATTATCGATTCATCCGTGAAGAATGTCGACGAAGTCATCAGCGCAATTGCCAGTGACTACGCATTACATTTGAAGGGCACTGATATCAACTCGGTGAAGCGGTTGATCGATATCGCCGGCATCAAGAGCATTCCGTCCGGTCAAAGGACGAACCAAGCGCAAAAACAGACGCCTGTGGCCACCAAAAAGGTGAAGGAATCGGACTAGAAGATTGTCCAAACCAGCCACCGCCGTGAAAGATTTTTCAACCGACCGTCCGTGGAAGTTCCTCCTCGAGGCCGTCCTGAGAATTTCCGGGCAGTGCGTGAGGAACCCGCTTATTCACGCTAATCGAGGTTGATTGTTAAACACAGAGGACGCGGAGAATACAGCGGATGATTTCTCGCGAAGGATCCGAAGGAGGCGAAGTAAAGTGGCTTTCACCACAGATGAGCATTTCTGTCATTCCTCGAGGAATGACAAAAATGCTTCGCTGGGCATGCTGACGAATATCCGGGTTCATCCGCGTAATCCGCGGTCAAAAAGATCTCTCCGCCTTCGCGGCCTTCGGATCCTTCGCGAGACCAGCAAACCGATGTCGCCGCAATTTCACATCGGCCACCGCTAATCTTTTTGCCAAAGCGCGCGCAGATGAACAAACATGACGCGCAGCTTATGAGGCCAAATCACACCGCGGCGTTGCTCCTTTGCTTGATCTTGCTCTGCGCCGAATCGGTTCCCGCCCACGGGGAGGCGATCGACTACCACGCCGCGCCGCCGACCGAGGACGTTCGGCCTTTTGTCGTGCGAACGCAGGATGAGCCCTCGCTGTCCGATATTCAGTTATCGAAGCTGCTCTCGAGCCGGGTGAAATACGTTTTCGTGCTCTACCAGGAAAATCGGTCGTTCGACTCGTATTTCGGCACGTTTCCCGGAGCGGACGGACTGTTCTCCCGGCGGAGCGAGGACACGCCGGGTTTTAGCCAGGAGATCATCAATACGGACGGCACGGTTGGCACAATCCACCCGTTTCGCATCGGCCCCGCCGAGTTCGCCGCCGACACCGACGATTTGGATCACTCCCATCCCCTCATCTTGGCCAAGATGGACATCCAAGGCGGTCGATCGCGCATGGACCATTTCGCGCTCGTCGAGGAGCGGAAATACTCGCCGACGGGCCAACCTTCCTTGGTCGCCAAACAATTCGGAGAGCTCGCCCTGGCCTACGAAGACGGAGACACCGTGCCGTTGCTTTGGCGCTACGCCAATCGGTTCGTCTTGTTCGATCACATTTTTCAGTTGATGACCGGGCCCTCGACGCCGGGCAATCTGTCGATCATCTCGGCGCAGACCGGGGTCACCCAATGGCTGCTCCATCCCCAAGAGGCTTACGCGGGCGACGGCAGCAAGGGCATGGGGGTCCCGGTGCTCAATGATGCGGACCCGTTCTGGGGTTCTCCGTTGGACCCTTCGAAAAACAAGATGCCGGTCAATCCAGCTGATTTCAGCGGGCATTCGCCGGACGAGACCCAGCGCAATCTCACTTTCGCGACGATTCCGTTGACGCTGCGGGGCGGGAGCCTCGAGAAGACAATCGAGGCCGACAACGACCCGGACGACGACCTGGCGGACGTCAAGGACGACATCACCGAGATCACCCGCGAAGCCAAGAAACCGATTGGGTTCGGCTGGTTTCAAGAGGGATACGATCGGGAATCGAACGATCCGGGTCCGCTCGATGCCGAGGGGAGACACGCGTCGTATGTGACCCATCACAACGGTCCGCAATATTTCGGATATATGTCGAACAATCCGAAAATGCGGGCGGACCTGCACGGCCTCACCGATTTCTTTGATGCGGTAGATCACCGGACATTGCCGGAATCCGGCGGCGTATTCTTCGTCAAGGGCGGCTATCAAAACACCCTTGGACTAACACCGGCCGACCCCGACGCGCGAGTACAGGCGAGTTTCAAGGGCGACGACGACCACCCGGCTTATTCGGACGCCCAAATCAGCGAGGCCCTGGTCGCCGAAACCGTCAACAAGATCGCCGCCAGCCCCTATTGGGCGAATTGCGCCATCGTCATCACCTGGGACGATTCCGAAGGCCTTTACGACCACGTTCCCCCACCCATCCGGACCCAGGGCCCCGACGGCACCGTGATTTCCGACGGGCCGCGCGTGCCGCTCTTGCTGATTTCGCCCTACGCGCGCGTGCACACCGTCTGCCACGCGGACGGTGACCACGCCTCGGTGGTGAAGCTCGTCGACCGGCTGTTCGGACTCCACCCGCTCGCCGAGCTTCCCGATGAAGAGCGAGCCCGGCAAATCGGGGTCACCCGCTTCGGCACCTCCGATCTCGGGCCGGCCGACGCGCTGACTCCGGACATCACCGATCTGGTTTCGGCTTTCGATCCCGCGCGTTTGAGCGGGACGGCCGCCCCTCTTCCGGCGAGCTATGCCATGATTCCGGAAAACTTGATTCGCACGCTTCCGCCGAAGAGCGGTTACGGATGCCGCGATCTTGGAATCGTCCCGGTCGATCGCGTCCTGGGAATCGAAAACAAGATACCGATTGATTTTAACCCCCGGCCCAAAACCAATCCCACGCCGGGCAAGCCGGGCGTGAGACAGGACTGAGACGTGCCGAAATTTCACCGGAAGACGCTCTCCCATGCGATTGTGGACCCTTCATCCGCGGTATCTTGATGCCAAAGGGCTGGTCGCAGCGTGGCGCGAGGGATTATTGGCCCAAAAAGTTCTCGCCGGTGGAACCCGCGGTTACGTCAACCATCCGCAACTCGCCCGCTTCCGCGCGCAAGCGAGGCCGGGACCGGCCATCGCAACCTTTCTCTCCGGTCTGGCCGGCGAGGCGCAGCGGCGCGGCTATCACTTCGACGCCACCAAAATATCAAAGCCTAAATTTTCCGGCCGGATAAACGAAACCCGCGGACAGCTGCTTTATGAATGGAAACACCTCAGGACCAAGCTGCGAATCCGCGCGCCCGAGCTCTACCGAAAATTCAAAGACCTCTCCTGCCCCAAGCCGCACCCGTTGTTCCGCATCGTGCCCGGCGCGGTCAGAGACTGGGAACGCCAGCGGAAATAGGGACTATGCCAAAAAGGGTTGTTCATTCTGAGCGTCGCGAGAAATCGAGAATAACGCCGCTGACAGTGCAACCCGCTTTCCGCCGTGACCGGCGATGGGCGGCCGCCACGGCGAGCGCCGCGAGGCCCGCCAGGGTGGCATAGGTCGAAGGCTCGGGAATGGGCGCAAATTGATCGTAGTGCAGCTCGCCGCTGTTGACCGCGAGATTATCGGCAAAAATCTGGCCGTCGATGTCTTGGTCGTCGGTGATGGAGGCGCCGACCCCGAGGATGGATCCCCACCATTCGCGATCCGTGGTGAGATTGAGGTTGCCTTCGAGATTCCAAAGAACCCGGGTCGCCGAGGCCGCAGTGGCGCCATTGCCGATAAAATTGAAGGACGGGCTCCAATTATTTCCCGGAACATCAAAGACATTGATGATCGCATCCGAACCGGCGGCCGCATTGATCGCGACCTGGCTGATGCTGCCTTGCTTGGCCACGTCCCAATTGAAAACGGTGATTGTGCCAGGGGCCGCGTTGAAGGTCAGAGTGCCGCCGGTGTTGGTGGGGGTCACCGCCGTCGCATTGGCAAATACCGAAGAGGCCGAGGAGAGGACCGAATCGCGCGAGGTGAAGTAATTGTCAGCCGCGCCGATAAATTTCGTGGACGCCGGCGGCCCGCTGTTCCCGTTTAGGGCGATTTGCGGCTGGGCGCTTGAACTGCTGCCAAACGTGATCACGCGCTGCTGGCCTCCATTCATGGGAAAATCCTTGAGCCCGACATTGGTGGTGCCGTTTTGGACAAACGTCGCCCCGCCATTGAGCGATTGGTCGCTCCCGCCGGCAAGGGTGAGCTGGCCGTAGACCCGAAGCGAATACGGGTCGTCCTTGTAATAATTATCTTGGTTCAGAACCGAGCCGTTCTCGATCGTGGCCGCTCCGCCCACCGCCACGCCGCTTTGGGTGTGACTGCTATTGAGGGAGAAATTATTGAGCGCGATCGCGTTTTCGGTCCCGAGCTCATTTTCGAAATTCAAGGCGGCCGACGTCAGCTGCGCGCGGACGGCAAACGGCAGCCCGGCGAAAACGACGACCAGGATCGTCCGCAAAAGTAAAGTAGGGTTGCTCATGGCGTGTAATACGGGAACTTATGCGAGCAAAATGTTTGCAAGCCGCCCCGGGGCCGTCAACCGGGCTAGGTTACGAACGTCAAACAAGTGTGTTACGTTTCATCACGGCGCCCCCATTACGCGAACACCCAGCGGGACCACTTGGCCTGCCCCCCTCCAGGCAGCTGAACCAAAATGGCTGCGTTGATTCGGGCATGGGAGGGTAAATCCCCATGGGCCTGTCGCCCCTTTCCAGGTAAGATCAAACCTTTGTCGGCACAACCTGAAGCACCGCATCCTTCCGGTTAGGCTCCCTTCGCCAACGGCCGACGTCTTAGCCGCCGGATCGAACCGCCCCGTTTAACTCCGGTCACTAGGCGCCTGTTTTACCGCAAGCATCGCTATGAAAACCCATCTAAAATTTGCCCATCTGATCCGGAAGCAACGGACCTTGCCCTGCTTGTTTTTTCTGCTCTGGCTGCCCCGCTTGCCGGCGCAGACCTACGACGGTTTTACTTTCACCACCAGCGGAACAAACATCACCATAACCGGCTACACCGGCAACGGCGGAGCCATCAGCGTTCCCGCCACCATTCCCGGGGTCGGCACCGTCACCGCCATCGGCCCCCAGGCGTTTTATTACGAGACCAACCTGACCAGCGTCGTCCTTCCGGGCAATGTCGCCTCGATCGGGGCCGAGGCGTTTTATTCGTGCACCGACCTG
>JBEKQH010000054.1:0-8110 GCA_049519915.1 Opitutaceae bacterium | reverse complement strand
CGTGTCACCCGAGCACCGTCAACCCGATGCCGGCGAGCACGCCCAGGACGGCCGGAAGTTTTTGCCGGCCGTTTTTTTCACCGAAGAAGAGCAGTCCCCCGGTGAAGGCCACGAGCATGCTGCTGCGCCGCAGGCTTGCGACCAGCGAGATGAGCGCATGAGGGTTGCTGAGCGCGCCAAAGTAGATGAAGTCCGCCACCAACAGCGCGCACGAGATCAGCGGGATGCTCCAGCGCCAATGAAACTCCTGGCGCGGCCACCAGCGGCGCTTCCAGCCGACGGCCAGCGGCAGAAAAAAGAGGGCGAGATAAATCGAAAACCACGCTTGCACGGTCGCCGCCGAAAAGCCGGCCCGCCCCAGCAGGAATTTGTCGTAAAGGGCGCTGATGCCGTTGAGGATCGTCCCGGCCACCAGCCAGCCGATCCATTTGTTGCGATAGAAGTGAATGCCTTCCTGCCGGCCGGCAAAGGAAAGCCCGACAAAGGAGGCCAGCGTCGTCGCGACGCCGAGCATTTCCAACCCGGTGGGACGTTCGGCCAGAAGAGCCAGGGCGCCGACCAGGGTCCACAGCGGGCCGGTGGCGCGAATCGGCGAGGTGATCGAAACCGGCAAATGTTTGACGGCGAAATAGGTGCAGGTCCACGAAGCGGCGACCAGCGCCGACTTGAACGCGAGCAGCCCGTGTTGCCCGGGCGTCAAGGACGCGACCACGAAAAGGGCTGGAAAGTCTTCGGGATAAACCGCGTGCGCGCCCATCAGGACCGACCAGATGACGGTGCTGCAGACATTGCTGAAGAAAAGCACCGGCAGGACGGCATTGTCCTGCACGGCATGTTTGGTGAAAAGCTCGTAGAACCCGAGAAACAGGGCGGACGCGAAAGTGGCGACGATCCAATGCATAAGAAAAGGCTAAAGGACTGAAAAACTGAAAGGCTGAATCAGAAAAAGACTGAAAACTGAAGACTGCAGGCTAAATAATATGCCGCCGTTTTCAGCCTTTCAGTCCTTCAGCCTTTTCTTTGGGCCAGTCGAACTGCATTTCGATATGGAAAAGTTTCCCCTCCAGATGCACGACGGCCTGTGTGACGGTGTCGATGGTGAAAGTAAAATCTATCTTTCCGGGCGCCGGCCCCGGGCTCACGCCCGAATAGCGGTAATGAAGCAGCAGGAGACGGCCGTCGCGGCGCGAATCGAGCGGCCGGCCGAGAAAACGGAGCAGGTCGTCCTGAGTGAGCGTCGCGAGGCCCACCGCGTCGAGCGCGGCGCGGGCGCTGTGCTGCGACTTGTCGATGCGGGCGTGACCGAGCGAGCGGAGGGCTTGCAGGACAAGCGATTTTGGCACGAATGAAAAAATTCGCTCGGGGAGGTGGACGCGCACCAAGCGGCCATCCACGAACGTGAGATCCGCCGTCACTTCATAACTAGCCGCCTTTTCGCCGGGGGCGGAATAATCCTTGATCCAGCGGAGGTGCCAGCGCAGGGCCAAGCCCAGACGTTCGGTCGACTCCGGCGCGAGATTAAAGAACGCCATATCCTCCACCAGCAGCACGGGCTGTTTGAACGTGAAGGTCAGGCCGGCCTTTTCACTGACGGAGATATAGCGGTCAAACTCGGCGAACTGGTGCTGCAGCTCCAGCAACCGCAGAAAGACGCAGCCGCTCAGCAGCAGGCCGAGGGCAAGCAGCGGCGCGAGTCGTCGTAGGTCGCGCAAGAGGACGGGCATGACCGGCGATTATTTCTTAATGAAACGAAGTAGGTAGATGAAAAGCAGCGCGCCCGTGACGGCAAAAATAATATGCCCGATAAAACTATAGGCCGCGATACCGACCAAGCCGAAAAGCAGATTGCCCAGGAAGGCGCCGACGATGCCGACGATGATATTGCCGGCCAGGCCGAATCCGGAACCTTTGGCGATCAGGCCGCTCAGCCAGCCGGCCAGCGCGCCCACCAGTAGGAAGATAAGAAAACTTTGAAAGGTCATGGTCAGGGCATGACCGCCCGGTGAAGAGTGGGCGAGCGGAATTTGCGGCTTTTCCCCGCCATGAAAGCGGGTCCGAGGCCGGCGCCTTCAGGGATCTTGGCCTTTGGATCGAGCCGGACTAATTCTTTCCCGGGGCGGCGGTCGGGCCGGAGACCACGAGGGTGCCGAGCAGGTCGAGGAGCCGGGTGCGCAACAGCTCATCTTCTTCGGCGGTGGATTTATGGTAGGTAGCGTGCTCGAGAACGCGTTCGGCCAGTTCCGTGCTGATAATGAAAACGTGTTCGTTCTTCACGAAAAGCAGATTGCCCCGTTTGGCCACGAGCGAAGGATCGGGATCACCGGCCAGGGAGATGCGATCGGCGAACATCGAGCCGCCGGGCAGCAACGTGTAAACGATCAGCGCGCCCTCTTCGATGCCGGGCAGGAACCGCGCACTTTCGATCTTGGCGCCGGGTGAGCGCTGCTGGAAATCGGGCATGACGTAATTGCTGAAAAAATAGACCAGGTAGTCGCGGCGCCCGCGCGTTTCATTTTCCCAGCGTTGCGTGGCATCTTGCGAAAAGGCCGCCACGCTCACGTGAGTCTTAAAATGGTCGCCAAACGTGACGGCATTTTCCGTATCGTAGACGGTCCCCCCCAATTCCGGCAGCACGGGAATGGGGAGGCGGAAGACATCGGCCGGCGCCACGTAGGTGCTCCCTTCGATCTTGCCGTGCAGGGGGGAAGGCGGGTCGTAGGTTTGGGCGCGCAGGGCGCTGCCGAAAAGAAGGAGGAAGACGGAAAAAAATCGCAGATTCACCGATGGGAAATACTTGGTTTCTGGCCGGAGCGGATCGAGTCGTGGCCAGGAGCCAGAAATTCTGCCCGACCGGCCTGTTTTTTCAAGACCGTGTTGGTTGGACGCGCAGCAGCGCAGGCAGTTCCCTCCAGGCGGCGGGAGGCACGTCCTCCGGCCGGGATTGCGGCGAAAAGCCGTGTCGGGCGAGCCAGGCGGTCCCGCTGTCCGCCAGCGGTCCGCGAAGCAACGAGCCCAGCTGTTTGCGGCGATGTTGGAAGAGGGCGCGGATAAAAACTTTTACCTCGGGAGAGAACACAAACGGCGCGGGCGTCCGGACCAGATGCAGCAATTGGGACTCGACCTCGGGCCGGGGGTAAAAGCAGTTCGCCGAAACACGGTGTCCCGGCGCGAGGTCAAACGCCGCCTGCAAAAAGATGGAAATCGCGCCAAATTGCTTTGAACCCGGCTGCGCGGTGTAGCGCTGGGCCGCCTCTTGTTGCACCATGATGACCATCCTCGAGGGCAAGGGGCCGCCCAGCACGGCATCCATCCATGGCGTGGCGATGGCATACGGCAGGTTGGCGATGATTTTAAACGCACCGCGAGCGGCGATTTCCGCCGGCAGCGCGGCCAGCGGACTTCCGACCGCATCGCTTTCGCTCAAGGACAGGGCTTGCGGGTACGCTTGCCCCAGGGTCGTGCGGAGGTGCTCGGCGAGCGCAGCGTCTTTTTCCACCGCCCAGACCCTGGCGCCCGCCTCAAGCAGCGCCGAGGTCAGCGTGCCGAGGCCGGGGCCGATTTCGACGACGTCGTCGCCCGGCGTTATCCGTCCGAGTTCGAGCGATTTGCGGACGATATTCCCGTCGACCAGGAAGTTTTGTCCCAGCGAACGCCGGGGGGTGTGACCCAGCCGGGCCAGCTGCTCGCGGGTGTCGGAAGGGGTCAGAGGCATGTCAGCGGCCGCGAAACTCTTCGATCAGGCTTGCGGGGTCGCCGGCTTTCATCAACGCCTCGCCGACCAGCACGGCATGCGCGCCCGCCGCCCGGGCCCGAGCCGCCTCGACACCGGTGAAAATGCCGCTCTCGCTCACGGCGATCGTGCCTTGAGGAAAGAGAGG
Source organism: Opitutaceae bacterium (assembly GCA_049519915.1). Taxonomy (GTDB): domain Bacteria; phylum Verrucomicrobiota; class Verrucomicrobiia; order Opitutales; family Opitutaceae; genus DASRHD01. The sequence continues at coordinate 4,232 of JBEKQH010000054.1, read as the reverse complement.
AATGAGGCGTTCACTGAGCGTCAGATCGGTCTTGAAAAGGGCGAGGTCGCGATTGTTGACGCCGACGATTTTGGCGTCATGCGCGACGGCGCGTTCAAGTTCGGTCTCATGGTGGATTTCAAACAGCGCATCGAGGCCGGCCGCCGTGGCGGCGCCGTAGAGGGCCTTGATTTCCTCGTCGCTCAGCGCGCGCACGATGATGAGAATCGCGCTGGCGCCGGCTTCGCGGGCCTCGCGAACCTGGACTGGATGGACGAAAAAATCCTTGCGCAGGCAGGGCAGGGGATTCGACCGGCGCGATCCGGAGGCTGGCGACCCATTGCGCAAGCGCTGGGTGACGCCGTTCAAATCGGCCAGCGAACCGCCGAAATATTTTTCGTCGGTCAGGACCGAGAGGGCGTCGGCGCCGGCCGCGCGATAGGCCAGGGCTTGAGCGGGCGCATCCGCGTTATGCTTGATATCGCCCGCCGAAGGCGAGCGGCGTTTGATCTCGGCTATGACGGCGAGACGGCGGTCGGCGCGGCGCAACCCGACGGCGAACGGCGGGGGGCGGGGCAGCGCGGCGTCGAGGCGCGCCAATTCGGCGTCGGAAACCGGCCGCACCATCGGGGCAATTTCGCGGCGCTTGTGAGCCATGATCTCGGTCAGTTTGTCAGGCATGAGGAATTATCGAGGAAATATGAGAATAGGGAAGACGAAGAAGAAAAGGCCACTTTTTAACCGCCGATAAACACGCCCTAATCTGAGTTCATCCGCGGTTAAGACTCGCTTTTGTCTTTCCGTCTTTCATCTATTCCGTGTTTTGCGATGAGTGCCATCGACGACCTTCGTTCCACCGTGGCCCGGCTGCGCGCGCCGGACGGCTGCCCCTGGGACCGCGAACAGACCCACCAAACGCTCACTCGCTGCCTGATCGACGAATGCAGCGAACTGCTCGACACCATCGATCGCAGCGACTGGCCGCATATGCGCGAGGAACTGGGCGATGTCTTGGTGCAGGTCGTGTTTCATGCCCAGCTCGCGGCGGAGCGTGGCGATTTCGACTTCGATGCCGTGGCGCGCGATATCAACGAGAAACTCGTGCGCCGTCATCCGCATGTTTTCATCGGAGGCAAACTCGACACCTCGGACCAGGTCATGACGCTGTGGGAGCAAATCAAGGCCGGGGAAAAAAAGGCGGCCGGCCGAACGGAGAGCGAAACGAAGGTCTTTAAGGAGCTGCCCCCGCGTCTGCCGGCGCTCATGTTGGCCGAGGCGGTGTGGAAACAGATCCAAAAAAAGAAACTGCCGGCGGCCGGCGCGGTGGATGTCGCGCGGGTGCAGGTCTTGGGCGAAAAAATGAACGAAGCGGAAGCCGGCCGGCGGCTGTTCGAACTCGCCGCCGCCTGCCAGGCCAGCGGGGTCGACCCGGAAAACGCGCTGCGTCTGGAGGCGGCGCGCGTGATGCGCGAGATCGAAACAAAAGCGGCGACGGTTAAGGCCTAGTGAGGTTTAAAAAACATTCTTCTCGTGACGACTGAAACGGTAAAGCCGTTGCCTCTTGAAATCGCCGCCGAGTGGCTGGCGCCGTTTCTGGAGTTCTTGCAAAAAGAACGGCGTTATTCCGCCTATACGGTGCGCAACTACCGGCAAGCCTTCGAGGACTTCTGGCGGTGGCTCGAGGCTGCCGGGCTGTGGCCGCGCGGCCCCGGACGCCTCGGGCCCCGCGAGGTGAGGGATTTCGTGATCGAGGCCCAACACCGCTTCGGCCGCCGCACGTTGCACAACCACGTGTCGGGACTGCGCGCGTTTTTCAAATTCTGGGTCAAGCGGGGCCGGTTCGAAACGAATCCATTCACCGGACTGGCTCTGCCCAAGCTCGAAAAGGCGTTGCCAAAATTCCTGACCGAAAAACAAATGGTGGATTTGCTGGCCGGGCCGCTGCGGCTGCTGGCGAACGAAAATCTGGACGCTTTCACCGCCTGGCGCGACCGGCTGGTGCTGGAATTGCTCTACGGAGGCGGCTTGCGCGTAAGCGAGCTGGTCGGCCTCAATTTTGGGCAGGTCGAATTCGAACGCGGGGTGGCGCGGGTGCTCGGCAAAGGACGGAAAGAGCGCCTTTGTCCCCTGGGACAGGTGGCGATGGCCGTGCTCGCCAAATGGAAGAACGAGTTCGCGCGGGACCACGGATATTCCGCGCCGGTCGTGGTCAATCGGCAGCATGAGCGGCTCAACGTCCGCGCCGTGCAGCTCCTCATAAAAAAATATCTCGCGCTGGCCGACCTGCCGATGGATCTGTCTCCGCACAAACTCCGGCACAGTTATGCGACCCATCTGCTCAACGCCGGCGCCGATCTGCGGCTCGTGCAGGAGCTGCTCGGCCATGCCAGTTTGTCCACCACGCAAATTTACACGCATACGAGCGTGGCGCGACTGAATGAAGTCTACGACAAGGCGCACCCGCGCGCGTAGGACGCGCGCGGGTGTAAGGATCAGGTTTCAAGTAACAAGTAACAAGAGGGCCTAAGCGAAAACTCCTGTTACTTGATCCCTGGCACCTGATACCCTGTTAGAGCTCGGCGATCGCCTGGGTCATCACCTCGCAGGCGCGGTCGATGACGGCCCCTTCGTGCGCGGTGCTGATAAAGGCGGTCTCATAGGCGCTGGGCGGCAGGTAAACGCCGCGGTCGAGGCAGGCGTGGAAGAACTTGGCGAAAAGCTTGGCATCGCTGGTCAAGGCGGAGGCGTAGTCGTGCACCGGCTGGGCGGTGAAAAAGAGAGTGAACATCGACCCGATCTGGGTCACCTGCGCGGGCAGCCCCTTGGCTTTGGTCGCCCCGCGGAGCGCATCGCGCACCTGCCGGCCGAGCGCATTGAGCCGCTCATAGGGATTTTCTTCGGCCAAAAGTTTCAACGAGGCAATACCGGCGGCCATGGCGAGGGGATTGCCGCTGAGCGTGCCGGCCTGGTAAACCGGGCCGAGCGGAGCGAGTTGGTCCATGATGTCGGCTCTCCCCCCAAAGGCCCCGACGGGCAGGCCGCCGCCGATGATTTTGCCGAGGCAGGTGAGATCGGGCGTGATTTCCTCCAATTCCTGCACGCCGCCTTTGGCCAGGCGGAAGCCGGTCATCACTTCGTCAAAGATCAGCACCGTGTCCTGGGCGGTGCAGGCGGCGCGGACGTGTTTCAGAAAGTCGTGGACCGCGGGGATAAAGCCGACGTTGCCCATGTACGGTTCGATGATGACGGCAGCTATTTTTTGCGGATTTTCCGCAAAGGCGGCGGCGAGGGCGCCGTGTTCGTTGAAAGGGAGGACGATGGTTTCCTGGGCGAACGCGGCGGGCACGCCCGCGCTGTCGGGATGGCCATGGGTCAGGGCGCCGGAGCCGGCTTTGACCAGCAGCGAGTCGGAGTGGCCGTGGTAGCAACCGGCGAATTTGACGATTTTATCGCGCCGGGTGAATCCGCGCGCGAGACGGATGGCCGACATGGTGGCCTCGGTTCCACTGTTGCACATCCGCACTTTCTCGATCGATGGCACGAAGCGGACGATGAGCTCGGCCATCTCGACCTCCGAGGGATGGGGCGTTCCAAACGACGTGCCTTTTTCGAGCGCCTCGGCGAGGGCCGCCTTGATTCGCGGATGGTTGTGTCCGTGGATGGCCGGACCCCAGGTGCAGACGAAGTCGACCAACTCGCGGTCGTCGGCCGTGACCAAGGTGGCGCCGCGGGCGGACTTGACGAAAAATGGCGCGCCGCCGACGGAGCGGAAGGCGCGGACAGGGGAGTTGACGCCGCCGGGCATGAGCTGCAGCGCGCGGGCGAAGAGTTGTTCGGAGATTGGGGAAGACATCTTTTTAGCCGCTAATGGACACTAATATAGTCAGAGCACGAGGCGTTTCCATTCGAGCCGGGGAAAGTCATTTTTAACCACTGATAAACACTTATGGGCACTGATGAAATAGAAGGCGTAGTTAGAGTAAACGGCGACGCCAATCGAGCTTGGGATAGGCGCTGAAATTGACGAGGTAGCCGACGTGTTTGCCGGTCGCTTTAAGATAATTGATGAGCTGTGCCTCGTGTTCGGGAAGCAACGCTTTCACAGTTTTTAATTCGACGATGATCTTCTCAAACACAAGGAGGTCGGCCTGATACTGCTTTCGCAATGGACGCCCTTTGTAGAAAATTGGCAGTTTTGGCTGAGCGATGAATGGAATGCCACGATCCGAAAGTTCCATTTCGAGACTTTCCTG
>JBEKQH010000053.1:0-8147 GCA_049519915.1 Opitutaceae bacterium | reverse complement strand
AGACCCCGGCCATCATGCCGACTAAAGCCCAGCGCCGCGGCGCGCCCAGCACCACCGAGATTATCAGGAGAAGGATCAACGCGCCGAGGACGTTCATGGTGAAGTTTCGTCAGAGGCCGAACGATTGAGGTAGGAAGCGGCCGGCCTGGCTTCTATGTCTTCCGACACGATGGAAAGGTCAGCATCCATCGCAAGCAGGCGACGCTTCTTTGAAACTTGTGGCGATAACCCTCTCGCGCACGGGTGGCGCAGCATAACACGGCTGCATAGCCGGCGGCGCGCAGCGCCAGATGCAGGCAGGAGATAAGGAAATAACAGGCCACGGCGGGACGCGAGTGATGTTTTTTCCAATACGAGAGATCGGCCCGCTGCCTCTCGATATAAAAGCGGACCGGTGCGTTGGACGAACTTCCTCCGCCATAATGGATCGCCTGGGCGGCCGGGACAAAAACCAGAGGCCAGCCCTTGGCCCAAAAGCGTTTGCACCAATCCATATCCTCGCCATACATAAAAAAAGCTTCGTCCAACCCGCCGACCTCGGCCAATGCCTCTTTGCGGATGAGCCAAAAGCAGCCGCTGAGGATGTCGACCGGACGCAACGAATTTTGCGGCCAATACGAGAGCGTATAGCCCGAAAAGGCCCGGATTTTCGGAAACAGGCTGTCGAGCGCAAGGGCTCGGCAGAGCATATTCCAGACCGTCGGGAATCCGCGGCAGGAACGTTGAAGTTTGCCGTCGCGGCCGAAAACAAACGGTCCGGCCATGCCGGTCCTGGGATGTTGCTCAAGATAATCGACCAGCAGCGTGAGACAGTCCTTCAGCACTTTGACATCGGAGTTGACCAGGGCCAGGTAGCGGCCGTGGCTGGCCGCAATTCCAATATTGTTGGCCTTGGCGAAGCCGGTGTTCGTCTCATTGCGGATCAGGCGGACGTAGGGGAACTGCCGTTGGACGGCCTCCACCGACCCATCGGTGGAGGCGTTATCCACCACAATGATTTCCATAGAATATCGGCAGACGCCGGCCGAGAGCGACTGGAGGCATTCGACAAGAAAATCGCGGGCATTCCAGCTTACGATGACGACGGATACGTCCGGTGGCTGCAGTCTGGCGTTATCCATAATGAGAGTCGGTGAGGGAGGGCCGTCCTTGACGGAAGAGTTTAAAAAATCGACCCATCGCGTGAGTGGCTAGACGGGGCCGGCCCCTTTGGGGCATTCGGCCGGTGCCGGGGAGTCGGGCTGGCTCCGCGCGGGCCAGAGGGATTTCCAAAGTTTTTGCAATTGTCGCTGACGGACAAACTTGACGAATTCCGGCGAAACCGGCCGGGCCTTTCCCCGGAGACTAGCCTGGAAAAACCCGTAGATCTGTCCGCTGGCCAGCCTGATCGATGGTCGGCCGAAAAAACGCATGAGCGTATTGGCTCCGTAAAAGAAGGGATGATAACCCAAATTGTAACACATGTGCCCCCAGCGGACGCCGGCCCGGAAGTGGGTGCGGGCGTCGCCTTCGCTCGGCCGGAGATGGTAGGCGACCATGTCGGCGAAGCTTCGGACTTTCCATCCCCTCATCATACACATGGTTTCGGCCACGGTGTCCTGGCCGCCGCCTTCAATCGGCGCGTACCCGTTGATTTCGTCGTAACACGGCCTGCGAAAAAGTTGAACGCCGCCGGCCACATGATGATCGGCGCTTTTCAGGCGGTGGCTGCTGGTCGTGCCGCCCTGTTTGTCGACCACCAGGCCCCCGGCGATCGCCAGCGATGCGTCCGCCAAAAAGCGGGACAAGATATTTTGATAATAATCCGACGGCAGCTGGATATCGGCGTCCAGGAACCCGACGAACTCAAAGCTTTCGGGGCGCAGCACCTCGTAGCCTTCCTGCTGGGCGTAGACCTGGGAAGAAAAACTCCGGCTGCGGTTGGAGTTGGCCCGGCGGACGTCGATAAAGTCGTAGGGTTGGCCCGCCGCCTGGGCCAGCTCGAAGGTCGAGTCGGATGAATTGTCGTCGATGATTACCCATTTCTTGGGCCGGACCGATTGCTTCGCGATGGTGGCGATTAGTTCGCGAATGAACAGGGACTCGTTTCTGCAGGCCGTGACGAGAACGTAGGACCTGATGTTCATGGGTGGTGAAATTGAAGCCATTGGGCCGGCGTTTTCCAGCGTGTTATCGGCTCAGCCGAGTTCAAAAACGCCCTTTTATCGGGCCGTGGTCGGGGCGAAGTCCCGCAAGCCGTCCTGAATCTGAACCGCGGCGGAAAAACCGAGCGCGGTCTGCGCCGCCGCCGGCTGGCCGCACGAGTGGTAGATGTCGCCGGGCCGCGCCGCGGCCCGGACCGTCTCCGGGGCATCGGGATAATAGCTCCGGAAAATTTTGACGAGCTGGTTTAATGACGTGGGCCGGCCCGTACAAATGTTAAGGGCGTTCTTTAGGTCCAAGCCGGGACGGGTGGCCGCCTGCGCGTTGGCCCGGGCTACGTCGCTGACGTGGATGAAGTCGCGGGTCTGTCCGCCATCGCCAAAGACGGTGGCGGGTTGGCCGGCGGCTAGCCGCCGGCTGAAGATGGAAATCACGCCCGAGTAGGGTGAAGCCGCGTCCTGCCTCAGTCCGTAAACATTGAAATAACGAAAGGCGACAACGCTCAAGGCTCGGGTTCGGGCGCACGCAAATAATATATTCTCGGATTCGAGCTTGGCTGCCCCATAAGGGCTGAGCGGGTGCGTGGGGGAGGATTCCTGCAAGGGAAGGTCGGCGCAATCCCCATAGACGGCGGCGGAAGATGAAAATACCATGCGCGGAACCCGATGGGCCGTCGCCGCCGCGGCGACGACGCGGGTGGCCTCGACGTTAAACCACTGGTTCAAGGCCGGATTGGCCATGCTCTCCTGTACGCTTACGAGCGCGGCCAGGTGAATGATCGCATCCGGCCGAGTGCGGCTCATCACCGGATCGAGCTGCCGGACGTCGGTGACGTCCACGTGTTCAAAGTGAAAGCGGTCATGGCTGAGGGCCGCTCGCAAATTCTCTAAATGTCCCGTCCGGAGATTGTCGAGCCCCACGACCGTATGGCCTTCGGCCAACAGGCGGTCCACCGTATGGCTGCCGATAAAGCCGGCCGCCCCTGTGATTAGGATGGTCATGATGTTTTTGCGCTGCGGCGGCCGATTTTCTTTCGGATCAGCTGAGGGACCGCCATCCAGTCGTAGGCGCCGGACAGCTTGGCTTCGAGGAAGGCGCGGTCATCGAGGGAATTCGCGGGCAGCCGGGGGAGTTGAAGCCAATTATCCGTCGGCCGGGCCCGGCCGACCGTGGTCGTGACCGAATTTAAATAGCCCAGGCGGCTGAGCAGACCGCAGAACCGTTTTACAAATCCGGTGTCCGCCTGCGGAAACGCGTAAGGATAGGCGAACGCGGGGACCGGCTGCTGGAGTTTATCTTCGATGGCCGATTTTGAATCGCGCAACTCGGTCTCTATTTCTATCCAGGAAAGTTCGTGAAGCACCGGATGATGGACGGTGTGGGAGCCGAATTCTATCCCGGCCGGACGCATCTCCTTGATCTCATCCCATTGCAGACAGGCCCGCGATTTGAACGAGCGCCGTTCATCCCCGATGAAGGCCGTGGGCAGATACATGGTGGCCGAGAATCCGTGCCGCTGCAAAATCGGGAACGCCGCGGTGTAAAAATCCTGAAAGCCGTCGTCGAAAGTGATCGCGACGGGTTGGGCGGAAATAGGCTTTTTCCCCGCCAGAATATCCAGACCGTCGCTTAGGGAGACGCCTTGCCAGCCTGATTCCGCCAAGCCCTGCATGTGTTCGGCGAACCGGTTGGGAGACGTGCAAACTTGGTAGTAGGGGGAAAAGGCGGGTTCCGGTGCGTCCGAGATGCTGTGATACATCAGAATCGGAAGATGGCAGCCGCGCGCACGCAGCCCGATGGAGCGCAAGGGCCGGAAAAGGTGGAGGGTGAGTGAACGGTCCAGGCGCATTAGGCGGGCAGACAAAGCGAATCGACCAGGCGAAGATAGTCGGGCTTGCGGGATTCCCAGTTGTTTCGTCGGGAATAATCGGAGGCGTTGGCGACCAGGCGTTGGCGCAGGTCCGGGTGGCGCAGGACGTCGAGAATCCCGTCGGCGAGGGCGTCGACATTGCCGGATTCGAAAAAGCGCACGACGGAGTCGTCGAAGTAGAATTGGTCGATCTTGGTTTTGGAAATGACCACGGGAACACCCAGCGACATGAATTCCATGATCTTGGTGCTGTAGGCCTCATTGCCAAAAGAATCGGCGCGCTTCGGCACCACTCCCAGGTCGGCGTTGGCCATGACGTCGGCGATCTCCGCGATGCGCAATGGGTCAAAGAACTTGACCCGTCCGTCGAAGCCCATTTTGGCGGCCAGGGCGATGAGGAACGGCTTCATATTGCCATCGCCGTAGATGTGAAATTCGGCCTGCGGCAGTTCCCGGCTCACCTTTTCGAAGGCGCGAATGGCGATATCCAGCCCCTGGTGCCATTGCAGGCCGCCGGGAAACAGCAGAATGATTTTTCCGTCGTGGCGGGTGCGGGTCCGGGGTTGGAAGACCCGGGTGTCGACGTTATTGATAAAGACCGAGCACTTGCCCTGGGTGCCGGTTCGGGTCGTGTATTTCTCGATCCAAAGGTCGTTGGCGATGATGATATGCTGCGCAAATCGAGCGGATCGGCGCTCCATCCATTTCGTCAGGACCGGCACGATGGAAAGGTTTTTCTTCCCGCCAAATTTGCTTGAGTAAAGTTCCGGCATGATATCGTGAATGTCGAGGATCACCTTGGAGCCGGTGAGCCGCGGATACCAAGCGGCAAACACGAGAAAGTCCGGCATGTTGTGGACGTGGAGCAGATCGTAGCGCCGCCGGGCGTGGCTCCGGGTCACCCGCCAAAATGACGAGGCCAGAAAACGGAGCAGCGGCAGCAAATAGGCCAGCTTTGACTGCTCTTTCTTTTGGAAACGGTCCTGGATGCGATAGACGTTGACGCCGTTAATGTTTTCTTTTCTCGGCAGTTGGGGAGAACGACGGATGGCAAAGACGTCCACGGAATCTCCGCGCGCCGTCAAGGCTTCGGCATAGCGGGTGACGCGGTTGTCCGTCTCATAGAACGAATGGGTGACCATGCAAACGTGTTTGGGCCGGTGGATCTTGGGGCGCGGCTGAAGCTGCGCGGCAAAGGCCGCCACGTCTTTTGGCCGGGGTTGCCAGCATTGCGTCCGGTAACGGTCGCGGAAATATTCCAGAAATTTACGGTAATGGGAAACCGGGTAGGTCCGGGACGTCGCCGGCTCGTCCTCGAAGCGCAGGTAATCGGGGTGCACGTTGACCAAGGCCATGCCGCGGTGTTCGACGATCCAGTCGAGTTTTCGCATCCAGATCTCAGGGGACGTCTCGTGGAAGACCAGGAAAAGGGTGGAGTCCTGCGCAAGGGTGTAGGGGAGTTCGACATAGCCGCCGCGGTGGCGCGCGATGCTGGCGTTGCCCAGCGGGACCTGGTGGCCCGGATCGTCATGGGCGACCGGCGGCGCTTCGATCCAGAAAGGGAAAATTGTGCCGGTTCCCTTCGATTGGAGTTCGAAGGGATCGGTGTCGAAGGTCGAAGCGTCGTAAAGAATATCAAGTTGCTGGATGGAATCGAGATTCCTCAACATGAATCCCGCGCGAAAACCGACCGCGCCCCACTCGTGCAGGTAGTGGTTGATCTGTTCCGCCTTGGGCTGAAAATGTCGGGGGGCCGTAAACAACCGGCCGTCGTGCGCCAAATCGTGCACGCCGACTTCAAAACCGTTTTCAGCGATCTGACTTCGTAGCTCCGCCGACACTTGATAGGGGCCGGCCGGGATAAAATTGAATGAAGATTTGAATCCCATCTCCTGTTCCAAGGCCATCAATCGTTGGCACCGGGCCAATCCTTCCGGGCCTTCGACATCGTGGCTGAGCACGAGCGCCGACCGTTTCCCGTCTGGCCACCCGGGCCAGCCCGTGGGCGGGCAACTGGTCGATTCGTCGATCGGCCAGACCGCGCGGTATTCGGCTCGCTTGCGGCGGGCCACGATCCGACGCAAGGCCATCCGCATGCGCCAGGGCAAATAAGGTTTCAGTTTGTAATAGAAGCTCTGTCGAAGCATCGGATAATAGGCTGGAAAGGAAGGCGAAGCCGGGAAGGGATCCGGTTGTGCCGTTGTCGGGCGACCGGAGGCAAGGGAGAAAAAAGGCGGGCGTCCCAGACGATGACCCGCCAAGGGTGAAGCCTCACTTATCATCTAGGGCCGGCTCCGACCCTCCCCCGCGGCCACCGGCTCTGTCGTGGTCAGTTTTTTTGACGGCGTTTGAGCGGATTGGACGGGACCGCGACTCCACCGTGGAAATTTCGGGGATCGCGCTAGAAATTTGTGAGGTATTCCTGGTGCAGGCCCGGCGGCACGTAGGTTTGCAGTTTGTTAAGCACCGCCCCGACATGGGCTTTTGATTCGGCGAGCAGCGCGGTCGCCCGCTGGACGACGTCCCGGTCGGTCTTTTCCGATTCGACGACGAGCAGAACCATGTCCATGAATCCCGCCAGGCGCGGCGTAATGCTGATCTGGCTGACCGGAGGCATGTCGAAGATGATGTAATCGAAGTCGCTCGCCTTAAGTTTAGGAACGAGTTTGGTGAATCGTTGGGGCAGAATGCGCGAGAGTTTGTCGCTGCTTGGCTCCTCGGCGACAACGTAAAGGTTATCCTGAACTTGGGCGCTGCTTCTGGCCGCGAGAATCTCTTCCAACCCGCAAACGGTTTCGCCGCGATAGAAATGCTGCGCGGAACCTTGCCCGACCGTCATATCGACGAGCAAGACGTTCCCGTCGCCGGTTTCCGACAAGCAACTGGCCAATCCCGCCGCCGTGGTCGTTACGCCCGAGTCTTTGCCGAGGCCGGTGACCGCGACCAACTTGGGTTTATGCGTCAGATTGATGTTTTCGAAGTACCCGATCAACCGGTCCCGGAGAGTTTCGTGAAAGGGGCGCAGGAGGTTGGCGTCGTCCCAAAGTGCCAACTCGGTGCCCGAGCGGCCCTTGGGCGCACTTTCAGTCGTTGTTTTCGACGCCTCGGGGACCTTGCTTTCGCGGGACGCGTGCTTGGCCTTGGCTTTGGCGACGCGGCGGAGGCCGCTTCGATTGAGATCGGGAATCGTGAGAAAGAGTGGAAGTTTTAAGGTTCGTTCGATGTCGATCGGGCGCCGGACCGAACGATCGAAGACCATTTCGATAAAAAACGCCCAGCCGAGGCCGATGATGACGCCAGCGGCAATAAGCAACCCGATTATTTTGGATGATTTTGCGCTGTCGACGAAAGGAGGGGAGGGCGTCTGAATCTCGCTGATGTTCGACACGCGTCCGGCGCCGAGGGCTTCGTTGATCCGAGCCTGCTCCAGGCTCGCTTGATAATATCGGTAGTTGGTTTCTTCGAGGTCCCTTTTCCGTCGCAGCTCCAGGATGGTCCCTTCCATTTGGCCCAGACTTGAGGCTTCCGCCCGGACTTCGTCCAATTGGGAGTTCAACACCTTGATTCTCGATTGTAAGGCCGTGAGCTGGATCGCCTCGGCGGCGGCATCGACCGGCTCGCCTTGCGTGCCGTTCGGGGTCGAAGAGGAAATGACGGCCGAGCGGGCCAGCGCGGGGTATTTCCCCTCGAGTTTCGATTTACTATTTTCCGTCTCGGCAATCTGGGTGCGGATCTCTTTGACCTGCTCATTTTCCCCCGTGAACTGGGCGAGAAGCCCTTGTTCTTTTGTCCGGAGCAGGTCGAGACGGGAGCAAAGGCTGTTATATTCGTCCACTTGCGCGGAGGGCACGGCCGATAGGTTTTGCTTGGCGTCCGACTTGCCGTTGGCCGGGGGCGGCAACCCCGACGAACGTTTGCCGATGGCCTGCAGGATGGCCGAGCGTTCCGCCAGATCGGCTTCGGCGCTGAAAATGTCCTGGCGGATCCGGGCCATCTGGTCGCCATAGGATTTTTTCGCGTCTTCGAGGGAAACGACACCGGCTTTATCGAGGGCCTTCTTCAACTGGTCTTCCGTATCGGCCAGGTCGGAGCGCAATTGGTCGGTCTCTTGCGTCAGGAAGTCGCCCATGATTCC
>JBEKQH010000052.1:0-8175 GCA_049519915.1 Opitutaceae bacterium | reverse complement strand
TCGCACGCCGTAGCTTTAGCGGAGGAGGCCGGGGACAAAAACAAGGCCGATGGTTACTACGGTTTTATTTAAATCGCCCTAAGGATTGCGGGAAGCGGGATTGTTTTTGGGAGTAGCTATACCGTAGCCGGAGGAGGGCGGCGGAGGATTCGAATTCCCGTAATTCACGAAGGTGGGTATCTGGGTCGAATCAAGAAAAGTGGGTGGATTGGCAATTATCTGCGGGGGGATGGGGCTGGCGAAATCTGGCCCGCGAACCAGCGTGCGAATGCTGGTGGGGTTGTAACTTTTGGCCGCGTCGTCGCTTAAGAGACTGATTAGTTGCTGCTGTTGCGAATCGGTCAACGGCACGCCCATATTGATCATGGCAGCCTGCATTTGATTGACGGCATTTCGTTCCGGCAGGGTCTGTTCGTACTGCTGGTATTGGGCAAAGGCGGTGGGGCCCACCGCCGCTTCTATCTGGCTGTCAATCTCCGCATCGGACTGATGGATGAGCTGATTGATGTCCGTACGATCATTGGGATCGCGCGGGCTGAGTCCTTCCTGCTGGGCGGCGGCGAGCACGTCGCGCGCGGCATTTTGCTTTTGGGCAAGCAGATTTTGGAACGCGGCCAACTGGGCGGGCGTAAGCGCGAGTTGCTGCGAGAACTGTTTGAGCAGCGGGCCGTAAGCGAGGCTGATTTGGGCCTTGTGCTGGGCCTCCATCATCGCGGCAAACTTGGGGTCGTTCATCCGGGCGGCCCAGCGTCCGAACCGCCCGCCCTGCGGCGGATTATCGGTCGGCTTTGGATCCTGGTTGGCTTTTGCGGCGGCGGTCCGCGCGGCGGCGAGTTTGTCCCGGAAATCACTCAGTTGCCTTTTGGTATCGAGGTCCTTTTCAAACAGGGCCGCGCGCAGGGAAATGAGCTCAAGATGTTGGTTCCAAGCGAGAATCGCGCCTCCGAGCGTGGTGAGCGCGAGGAAAATCAGCAGGTAATTCCGGGTGGAGTTCACGATCACGATCTGACGCAAGTCATTGGGAAAAGTTGCGCTAGAAAGGTGACAGGTAGCAAGTAATAGGTGGCAGGCGACAAGTAGCGGGAAACAGGTGACAGGTAACAAGAGTACGCTGCGCAAGTAATGCTGATACTTGAAACCTGATACCCGGCCCCTGTCACCTGTTACTTTGCCTCAGCGCGGCGGGAATTCGAACTCGGTCTTGTTTTTCTTGAGCACAAGATAGGCGCCGAAGGCGGCTCCGCGTTTTGAGACGAAGCCTTCGATGAGGTTGGTGCGGCCGTTTTCCAGCAGTTCGCGGACCTCTTCGGTGGGGAGCTCTTTCTGGCAGAGATGGCGCTTCAAGGTGAAAACGATGCGGCCCTCCTGATCGGGCCGCCGGACATAATAGGCGTCGTCGGTCTGCACGATTTCGCCCTTGAACAGTTTGCTTTCGCCGATGACGACGGCCTTGGAGAGGTCGGGCGGGGCCTTGGCTTTGCGCTCGATGGGCTGGCCGTCCTTGCCGACGCGGGGTTTGCGCGGGGGGAATTCCCAGGTGATCTTCGGACCGGCGCGCACGAGGAAAGCGTCGAAGGGCCGGCCTTTTTTTGAAATAAAGCCCTGGATCAAGTCGGTCTTGCCGCGCTCGACGAGTTGGATGGCGAATTCGCGCGGGATGGATTTCTGGCACATGAGCCGGCCCACGCTGAACGTTTGTTTCCAGGCTTCGCCCTCGCGTTCGCGGAGAACGTAGCTGGTGGGGGCTTCGCAGAGTTCGGCGCCGGTCTGAGGATCGGTCCAGAAGGGCGTGAGTTCGGCGAGCTCGAATTTGTTGCCGAAATCGAGTTCGACCCTCCGCAGGCCTTCTTTCTTCAGGTTGTCCACGATGCGGAGCTTGGCCGCAAACCGGTTGCCCGTCCGGGGGGAGACAAACCCGTCGAGCGGGCCGATCTCGCCGGCCGTCACCAGCTGGCGCACCTCGGTCTCTTCGAGCTTTCGGCCGGTCATCACTTTATAGACCGTGAGCACGCCGTCGCGCGATTTGTAGCCGCGCAGGGTTTCGAGCATCGGCTGGCCATCGGTCGGCGAAATGATGTCGGTCACCCGCGAATTGGATTCGTCCTCTTCGAAGTTCTTCGTGCGGTCGACGATGCCCTTGGTCACCTCGACGATCTCGCGCATGAACTTATCGCGCGCGAATTTGCCATGCTCCATCTGGCGAAGCTTGTATTCCCACTGGCCGGTCATGTCCGGCTTGGTCAGCGCGTCGGCTTTGACCGCGGAAAGAAACTGCAGCAGCGACTCGGCTTTGGGCGTGGGGATAAGTTCGCGTTGCGCGCGCTCCATGTATTTCTGGTTGATCAGGCCGTCGATCGTGTCCGCGCGGGTGGCCGGCGTGCCCAGGCCGCGTTCCTTCATGGCCTCGGCCAATTCCTCGTCATCGACGAGCTTGCCGGCGCCTTCCATCGCGGAGAGCAACGTCGCCTCGGTGTAGCGGGGCGGCGGCTTGGTGGTTTCGGCGTGAAGCTTGGCCTCCACGGTCTTGGCATGGGGCGGTTTTCCATCCGCCGGGTCAAGCGCCGGCAGCGCCTTGGAATCGGGCGTATCGTCATCCAGCGCGGTTTTGCCGTAAACGGCCAGCCAGCCGGGGAAAGTGAGCACCTTGCCCTCGGTCTTGAAGGTGTGTTCCTGGACGACGCTCAGGCGGGTCGTGACATCGAACTCGGCCGCCGGATAGAAGACGGCGACGAACCGGCGCGCGATCATGTCGAACACCTTGGCCTCCGCTTCATCCAGATGCTCCGATGTGTGCGCGGTCGGAATGATGGCGAAGTGATCGGAGATCAAGGCATTGTTGAAAATGCGCTTGTTTGGACGCACCCAGCCCTCGGCCAGCACTTTTTGCGCGTGCGTCCCAAGGCTGCCCGCCAGGTGGCCCAACGCCTCGCGGCAGGTCGGCATATAATCTTCCGGCAATGCCCGTGAATCGGTGCGCGGATAAGTGATCATCTTGTGCCGCTCATAAAGCGCCTGCGCGATTTGCAGGGTGCGGCGCGCCGGGAAGCCGTAGCGGTTGTTGGCCTCGCGCTGGAGGGTGGTCAGGTCGTAAAGACGCGGCGCCGCCTGGCTGCTGGCCTTTTTCTCCTCGGAGACCGTGGCGACCGGCTGCCCCTGGCAGGCGGCGAGGACGGCCTCGGTCAACGGTTTTTCCCACAGGCGGTCGATGCGGTCGTGCTCGTCGTTTTCCGCCTTTTTGAAACGGGCGCGCTGATAGATTCCCTCATAACGCCCTTGGGTGACCTCAAAGGTGGCGGTGACCCGCCAGTAGGGCCGGGGCTTGAAATTGCGGATTTCCTGCTCGCGCGCGTAGACGATCGCGAGGGTGGGGGTCTGCACGCGCCCGACCGAGGCGACATTGCCGGCGCGGGAGCCGAACATGCGCTTGGTCAGCGCGCGGGTGCCGTTGATGCCGATGAGCCAGTCGCTTTCACTGCGGCAGCGGGCGGCGTCGGCCAGGCCGGCCATCTGTTCGCCGTCGCGGAGGTTCTTAAAGGCCGCGAGGATGCCGCCGGGCGTCATCGTCTGCATCCACGCGCGCTTCACCGGCAGCTTGCATTTCGTGATTTGATAGAGGTAAGTGAAAATGAGCTCGCCCTCGCGTCCGGCGTCGCAGGCATTGATCACCTGGGCCACGTCTTTTCGCGCGAGCAGCTTTTTGAGCTGGTTGAAACGATCCTTCGAATCCGCGATGGGTTTGAGCCCGAACTTTTCGGGAATGATCGGGAGCGTTTCGAGGCGCCAAAAGCCGTATTTCTTTTTGTCGATGTCCTCGGGCATCTCCAATTCGACGACATGGCCGACGGCCGACGAGATGACCCATTCGTCGTTTTCATAGTGCTCGCCCTTTTTTGGGACCTTGCCAAGGACGCGCGCGAGGTCGGCAGCCACGGAGGGCTTCTCGGCGATTACGAGGGACTTCATGAAGTCGCGAGGCGATAGGCTGCGCCCGCGATAATTTCAAGCACGACTTTTTGAAGGCAGGCGTTTTGCGAAGCAAAAATCGCGCGAATCGCAGGGTGAGAGGAAGGGGTTTTTACCTCGGATAATCGCGAATTGAGTCCGGTCTTGCCAAGTCGGCAATCGTGTTTTGCGGGCCGAATTCTGATTTCGGAGGTAAGACGGATCATCCTAATCTGCCATCTGTCATTCTGAGGAAAACGAGGAATCTAGGGTCAGGTGAGATCCTTCGCCTTCGCTTCTAGGAAACAGCCCCTGTTTCTTTCCCGTCGGGAGCAAAACGGAGTTTTGCGTTGGGAGCTGCCAATGAACGTGGTGTGTGCGGTGTCATCCATTTGTCATCCAGAGCGCCAGCGAAGGATCTCACAAGATCGAAAATATACGTGAGATGGCTGATGTCGCTTCGCTCGGTACCTCGTTGCACTCGGAATGACAATTTGCGGGGTGAGCCTGCTTCGCTAAAGCTACGAAGGCCAGGGGGCACCCCACCCACAACGGGCCCAATCCGCGCGCCCAGTTCATTGGCTTGTTCCAGGCAACCCCGACAAGTCGGGGCTGCTCAGAGTCTCGGAATGACAAAAGGGAGGGCTTAGGCCATCCTTACGCCGTCGCCAGCTTGGGCGTTTCGGCCAGGGCGCTGGCGAGCGAGGCGATCAGCTGCGCGATGGTCTCGTCGGTCTCGTCGCCCATGTTCGAAATACGGAAGGCTTTCCCCTTCAATTTTCCATAGCCTCCGTCGATGACGAGCTTGTGCTTGGACTTGAGAATCTTGTTCAGCGCGGGGAGGTCGATGTTCTGGGTATTGGCGAAGCAGTTGAGCGTGACCGAACCGAAGCCTTCCCGGGGGAAAAGCTTGAAGCCTTGGGCGAAAATAAAATCGCGGACTTTTTGATTGAGGCGCGCATGGCGCGCATAGCGGACTTCGACCCCCTCGGCCTTGATGTCCTCCAGCTTCGACTTGAGCGCGTAAATCAGCGGAATGACGGGCGTGCTGGGCGTCATGCCGTTCTCGTGGTTTTTCTGGAATTCCACGAAATCGAAATAATATCCGCGGCCTTCGACCTGCTTGGCGCGGTCGAGCGCCCGCGTCGAGACGGAGAACAGCGAAAGACCCGGCGGCAGCGCGAGCGCCTTTTGCGAGCCGGTGATGAGCACGTCGATGCCGAGTTCGTCCTTCTTGATCGGGAGCGCGCTGAAGGAGCTGACGGTGTCGACGATCGAAATCACTTCGGGGAACTGGCGAATGACGGCCATGAGGGCGGTCAGGTCGCTCATGCAACCGCAGGAGGTCTCGTTATGAATGAAGGTGATGGCGTCGTAGGCGCCGGTCGCAAGTTCGCGGCGGACGGCCTCGGGGTCGACCGGCTGGCCCCATTCGAACTTGAGGGCGCCCGCCGGCTTGCCGCAGCGGAGCGCGACGTCGTTCCACTTGTCGGAGAACGCGCCGTTCATGCAATTGAGCACCTTCTTTCGCGTGACGTTGCGGACGGCGCCTTCCATCGCGCCCCAGGCGCTGCTCGTCGACAAATAGACCGGGCTTTTCGTGTAGAAAAGCGCCTGCAGGTCGGGCTGGAGCGACTGGTAGAGCGCAACAAAGTCCGTGCTGCGGTGGCCGATCATGGGCTGGGCCATGGCGCGGAGCGTTTTTTCGGAGACGGCGATGGGGCCGGGGATGAAGAGTTTGTAGCTCATGGGAGGTGGGAAAATAGGATGTGGAACTCAGGAAAGCGGGAAGGTAATCCGACTGTCATTCTGAGCGTAGCGAAGAATCCAGTGAGACTTTGTTAGAGAAATCAAATTGGATTCTTCGCTACGCTCAGAATGACTGGGGAATCAGCATGATATTCCCTGAGTTCCACATTTTCATTTCTTGGAGAGTTTGACGACCTTCTTGTTGCCGTCGGTGAGCATGAGCACGCGCGGCTCCCAGTGGGCGGCCTCCTGCTCGTCGAAGATCGCAAAACACATGATGGTAACCAAATCGCCGCGGCGGCCAAGGTGCGCGGTCGCGCCGTTGAGGCTGATGGTTTTCGAGCCGGCGGGCGCCGCGATGGCGTAGGTCTCAAAACGCTCGCCGTTGTTCAGATTGCCGACCAGGATGCGCTCATATGGCCGCAAACCAACCGACTCCATGAATTCGGCGTCAATGGCCAGGCTGCCCTCGTAGTTGAGGCTGGAGTCGGTCACCTCGGCGCGGTGGATTTTACACTTGAGCAGATTGAGTTGCATGGCGGGTCGCGCGGCGTTGTAAGAACTAAACAAAAAAGCAAATCCCGCCGCCCGTCGTCAATCACCAATCCCACCTGCGTATGCCCTTGTCCTGGTTGAAGAAAAAATTCGAGGAGCTCGAACTCTATACCATCGACGTGATCTTTGGGCGGCGGTCGGACACCGGCGCGGCCGTTTACGCGGCCTTTCTGCAGGCGCTCTCGATGGCCTTTAGCGGGCTGGTGCAGGCGCGGCTCTGGCTCTACGGCCAACGTCTGTTGCGCGACCAACCGCTCGGCTGTCTGGTCGTGGTGGTGGGCAACCTGACCGTGGGCGGGACGGGCAAGACGCCGGTGGTGGAGAAGTTCGCCCGCGCGCTGGCCGATCGTGGCCGCAAGGTCGCGATTCTCAGCCGCGGGTACAAAAGCAAGGCGCCGTCGTTCTGGCAAAAATCGTGGAACTGGCTCACGCATGCCACCGAGCCGCCGCCGCGGATTGTCAGCGACGGCCGCAGCGTGCTCCTCGACAGCGAGGTGGCGGGCGACGAGCCTTTTATGCTCGCGCGCAATCTGCCCGGCGTCATCGTGCTGGTGGACAAAAACCGGGTGAAGGCGGGGGCCTACGCGATCAAGAAATTCGGGTGCGACACCTTGGTGCTCGACGACGGCTTCCAATACCTGCCGCTCAAAGGCCGGCTCAATCTGCTGCTGGTGGACAAAACCAATCCCTTTGGCAACGGTCACCTTTTGCCCCGGGGCATCTTGCGCGAACCGGTGAAACATCTGCGCCGGGCCAGCTACGTCTTCCTCACGAAATCCAACGGCCAGCGCGACGCGGAACTCGAGGAACTCATCCAACGGCATAATCCGGGCGTTGACGTTATCGAATGCGCCCACCGTCCGCAATATTTGCAACGGGTGGGCACAGCCGAACGCCAGCCGCTCCCGTTCCTGCACGGCAAGCGGATCGCCGCTTTCAGCGGCATCGCCACTCCGGAAAGCTTCGAGAAATTTCTGCGCGACCTCGGCGGCCAACTGCAGCAGACCCAGCGCTTCCTCGATCACCATCGCTTTTCGGTCGGGGACCTCGAGGCGATCTTCGCCCAAGCCGCGGGAGCCCAGCTCGATTTTGTCGTGACGACGGAAAAGGACGCCGTGCGCATCCCCTCGGGCTACAAGCCGCCCCTGCCGCTCTATTATTTGCGGCTGGAAATCGAGATCATCCAGGGCGCCGCCGACTTCAACGAAGCGGTCGGGCGGATTTGTTTTCCGGAAACGACGGCGCGGACGGCGGCGTAACTGGAGAAGTGGCAGGTATCAGGTAACAAGTGACAGGGAGCAGGTATCAAATACCAAGAGGCCTACGCATATGCTCCTGGCACTTGATATCTCTTGCCTGATACTTGTTACTTGAGCCTTGTCGGTTCTTGTCACTTGCCACCTGATACTTGTTACTTGCTCTTTCACCCATGATCATCGATCAACGTTTCAACAAGTTGGCCACGGTTCTCACCGGTTTTTCCACGGCGCTGGAAAAAGGCGAACGGGTATTGATTGACGCGTTTGACGTGCCCGAGGCCATCGTCATCGCGTTGATCCGGGCGGCGCGGCAACGGGGGGCGCATCCCTACGTCCAGCTCCACCGGGCGCGCATCACCCGCGAGCTCATGCTGGGCGCCGATGAAGCGCAATATGCGCCGCTGGCCGAGTTCGAGCTGGCGCGGATGAAGAAGATGGACGCCTATATCGCGTTGCGCGGGTCGGAGAATATTTTCGAGTCGTCCGACGTGCCTGGCAGCCGGGTCCAACTCGTCAGCCGCTGCATGCAGCCCGTGCTCAACTACCGCGTCGGCCGGACCAAATGGGTCATCCTCCGCTGGCCCACGCCCTCGATGGCGCAGCAGGCGGGCCTGAGCACGGAAAAGTTCGAAGATTTTTATTTTCGCGTCTGCACGCTCGACTATTCGCG
>JBEKQH010000051.1:0-8244 GCA_049519915.1 Opitutaceae bacterium | reverse complement strand
ACGCTCTCGATTTATTACGGCCTGCAGCTGCCCGAGGATACGGCCAAGACGACCATCGCTTTCGGTCTGCTGGCCGAGGCCTATGCCAACTTTGGTTTCTATGGCGCGGGCCTGCTGGGCCTCGTCTTCGGCGTTTGCCTGAAGAAATACGGCGCGTGGGCGCAAGAGAGCCCGATCCTGTCCTACGCCGGCCTGATCCTGGTCCTGCTCATGGCGTGGTCGTTTCAAACGGAGCTCACCCTCAGCATCTGGCTCAGTTCGCTCTTTCAAGCCGCGGTGGCCGTGCTCGGGGTGCCCTTCATCCTGCGCCATTTTATCGGATGAAAGGCCGTCGCAAGACGGAGTCGTTGGTAGTTAGTAATTGGTAGTTAGTAGTTAGTAATTAGTAGTTGGTAGTTAGTAGTTAGTAGTTAGTAATTGGTAGTTGGTAGTTAGTAGTTGGTCGTTGGCTTAGCCCTTCAGTTTTTCAGCCTTTCAGCTTTTGACTCATGCTTCCGCGTCTGGCCATCGTTCTTTCGCACCCCACGCAATACTACAGCCCGTGGTTCCGGTGGCTGCGCGCCCACGCCGCGTTGGAATTTCGCGTGTTTTACCTGTGGAAATTCGGCGTTGAAACGACCCGCGACCCCGAGTTTCAAACGGCCTTTGCCTGGGACACGGATCTGCTCAGCGGCTACGACAGCGAATTTGTGCCCAATGCCGCCCGCGCTCCCGGCACCCATCATTTCATGGGCCTGCGCAACCCCTCGCTCAATGCGCGTCTGGCCGCGTGGCGACCTGACGCGCTGCTGGTTTTTGGCTACGCCTATGCGAGCCATCTGCGCGCCCTCGCCTGGGCGCGGCTCCACCGCCGGCCCACGATCTTCCGCGGCGACTCACATTTTTTGGGCCGGCCCGCGCCGCCGGGGTGGAAAAAAATTTTGCTCCGTCTGCTCTACCGCCAGTTCGCCGCCGTCACCTGCGTCGGGGCCGCCAACCGCGACTACTTCATCGCGCTGGGTGTGCCGGTCAAAAAGCTTTTCTTTGCACCCCATTCGGTGGATGACGGGCTCTTTGATCCCGGCCGCGCCGACCATCGCGCCGCCGCCCAGGCGCTGCGCGCGCAGCTGGGGCTGGCCCCGGAGACCCGCGTCGTCCTCTTTGCCGGAAAATTCACGGCCGCCAAACAGCCCCGCGAACTATTGGACGCCTTCCTGGCGCTGGAGGCGCCCAACACCGCGCTGGTTTTCGTCGGCGAAGGCGCGGAAAAGGACGCCCTGCTCGACCGCGCCCGGACCGCGCCACCCGGCCGTGTCCACCTGCTGCCGTTTGCCAATCAGAGTGAAATGCCCGCCCGTTATCTGCTGGCCGACCTCTTTGTGCTGCCCTCGCGCGGCCTCTACGAAACCTGGGGCCTCGCCGTCAACGAAGCAATGCGCATGGGGGTGCCCTGCCTCGTCAGCGATCTCGTCGGGTGCCAGCGCGACCTCGTGCTTGACGGCGAAACCGGCTGGGTCTTCCGCGCCGGCGAACCCGCGGACTTGCGCAAAAAATTGTCCGCCGCGCTCGCCACGCCGCCCGGGCCATGGAAGGAAATCAAGCGGGCCGCCGGCGCCAGAATTTCCCACTATGGCTTTGCGCAGACCACCGAGGGATTCCTCCGCGCCCTGGCTTTTGCGGCGCCCCGCCCAACCCGCCGTGCATAGCCTGAAAGCTAAAATCTTTAGCTCGAGCCCGAGCCCCGATCTTTTTAACGCAGAGATCGCAAAGGTCGCAGAGAGAGAAGCAGCGATGTTTTTCCCTACGCTCTCGGCGTCCTCGACGCTGAAAACATGAAGATTTCAATTGTCATGGGCTTTTTTCTGCCCGTGCCGCCCGCGGCGGGCGGCGCCACGGAAAAAACCTGGCACCGCCTGGCCCTTGAATTTGCCGACCGTGGCCACGAGGTCACGGTGTTCTCGCGTCGCTGGCCGGGGTTTCCCGACCGCGAAACGCGGGCCGGTGTACGCCACGTGCGCCTGGCCGGCGGCGCCCACACCGCACGGCTGGGAAAAAACCTCTTCCGCGATTTCGTCTGGAGCTGGCGGGTCTATCGCCGCCTCCCGCCGGCGGACATCACCATCGTCAATTGTGTCGCCCTGCCCATCTGGCTCGGCCGTTTACGCCCCTCCGCCGGCCGCGTCGTCGTCCTGGCCGGCCGCATGCCCAAAGGGCAGTATCGTTTCTACCGGCGGATCGGCCGCATCCTCGCACCCAGCACCCCGGTGCAGGCCAAAATCGCCGCGGAAAACCCCCGTTTCGCGCCGGCCACCCGCGTCTCCGGCTATCCCATTGATTGGAGCGAATTGGAAAGGGACCCGACCCCGCCCGCGCCCGACACGCCCCTGACGATCGGCTACCTCGGCCGCCTGCATCGCGAAAAGGGACTCGATCTTCTTCTCGCCGCCTTGCGCCGCCTGGCGTTGGAAAAGAATTTGCCGGCCTGGCGCGTCGTTCTCTGCGGCCCGGCCGACGTGCCGCAGGGCGGTTCCGGTCCCGAGTATGCCGCCGGGCTCGCCCGGCAGGCGGGGGAATTTCTTCCGCCCGATCGTTTTGCCCTTTTGCCACCGGTTTTCGACCACGAGGCCTTGCAACAAATCTATCACCGCACCGATCTTTTTTGCTATCCAAGCTTGGCGGCGCGAGGCGAGACGTTTGGCGTGGCTGTGGCCGAGGCCATGGCGGCCGGTGCGGTGCCCGTCGTTTCCCACCTGGACTGCTTCGCCGATCTGGTGACCGACCATGAAAACGGCCTGGTTTTCGACCAGACCGCGCCCGATGCCGCGGCGCGCCTCGCGGCGGCCATGGCAGAACTACTAGCGGATCCGGCTCTGCGCCACCGCTTGCGCACAGAGGCGCGCCGGACGACCCAACGCTATGATTTTCCGTGTTTTGCCACGGCTTTGTTGGATGACTTCACCCAATTGGCCGCGGCTCCTCATGAATAAATCACGGCGAGCTCGCGACCCCAACCTGGACCTGCTGCGCGCCCTTGCCATCAGCGCGGTCGTAGTGGCCCACCTCGTGGTCATGTCCCCGGTGCACCGTCCGGGTGTGATCGCGGTGATCTGGGCCGGCCAATTCGGCGTAGATTTGTTTTTCGTGCTCAGCGGATGGCTGATCGGCGGGCTTTATTTCCGCGAATGGCAGACAAGGGGATCGGTCCGTCCCGTCTCCTTTATTTTGCGCCGAGCCTGGCGCACCGTCCCCCCGTACTACGTCGCGCTCGCCGCCGCGTGGTCAGCCGCTCATTTTTTCCGGAACGACCATCCCCCTTTCTCCATCGGTTATTTGTTTTTCCTGCAAAATTACTTTGGGCGCCTGCCTTTTTTCGCCGTGAGCTGGTCGCTGTGCGTGGAGGAACATTTTTACCTCGTCCTGCCGCTCTTGTTTTGCCTGTTGCGAAAGAAACTGGACCGGCTCGGCGCCTTCTTTTTCCTCGCCCTCGGGGTGTCGCCGTTCTGCCGGTGTTACTTTCACGATTCGCCCAGCATCGACGTCTTTGATTCCAGCGTGTTTGCCACGCATGTGCATCTCGACGGACTGGTGATCGGCGTGTGGGCCGCGTGGAGCCGGGCTTTCCGGCCCGAAGGCTGGACTCGGCTGGCCGCTTTTGGCCGAACCTGGGCCTGGCTGGCCGCGGCGCTGCTCGCGCTTGTCTATTGGGTTCCGGCGCGATTATTCTATTGCATCGGCTATACCTATATCTCCGTTTTGCTCGCCATGCTTTTGGCGGCGTGCGCGGACCGTCCCGCGCTTCCCGGCGCCGCCACGGCTTGGATCCGCGCCATCGCCCTCACCTCCTATAGCGTATATTTGACTCATGCGCTCGTCTTGCAAGCCGCCCTCCGACTGTCCCTCGCCCTTCCGGCGGGGCGGGAAGAGGTCTATTATGGGCTCGCCTTGGCCGGCACAGCGATGGCCGGAGCCGCCTTTTACTTTATGGTCGAGCGGCCCTCGATACGGTGGCGCGATCGCATCGTGCCCCATCTTCCCGAGCGGAGCGCCGACGCGATAACCCCCTAGCTCCATGCCCGATCTCGAAAAGCCCTACCTCGGCCAGGACTGCGTCACACCCTATCCGGCGCGCGAGCTGCTGGGCCGGTGGTTGTGGGCCTTCGTGCAAGCGACGCTTTTCCGCTGGAGCCCGCGGCCGTTCCACGGGTTTCGCGCGCGGCTGCTGCGGCTGTTCGGCGCGGACATTTCCGCGCCGTCGCGCGTCGTCATCTTTCCCACCGCGAAAGTTTTCTTTCCGTGGAAGCTCACCCTCGAGCCGCGCGCGATGGTCGGACCTTACGTCAACCTCTACAATCTCGCGCCCATCACGCTCGCCTACGGCGCGAATCTCAGCCAGCACTGCCACCTCTGCGCCGGCACGCACGACTTCACCCGGTGGAGCATGCCCCTCGTCACGCATCCCATCCTCATCGGCGAAAACGCCTGGCTCGGCGCGGATGTTTTTGTCGGCCCCGGAGTGACCGTGGGAGAATTGTGCGTCGTGGGTGCCCGCTCCGTGGTCGTGCGAAGTCTGCCGCCGCGCATGGTTTGCGCCGGCGCGCCTTGCCGTCCGTTCAAGCCCCGGCCGTTGCCAAAGAACTAATTTCGAAGCCCAAAATGAGTTCTAAATGAAATTCACGCATATCGTGCCGAGTCTCGAATCCCGCCATGGCGGGCCGAGCAAGGCGGTGCCGCCTCTGGCGGCGGCGTTGGCCGGATTGGGGCACGAGGTCAAATTGCTCACCACCGGCCCGGGCCAGGGCACCCGCCAAAAAGGGACTCTCGAGATGCGCATATTTAAACGCGGCCATCCGGCCGGTCTCTGTCCCTCGCGCGGGCTGCGAGATTATGTGCGGGGGCAGGACGGCGATTGCCTGCACAGCCACGGCTTGTGGCTGCGACCCTTGCACTATGCCCATCAACGGGCCCGGGCCGCGGGCATTCCGCTGGTCATCGCGCCGCGCGGCATGATGAGCCGCTGGGCCTGGCATCACCATCGCTGGAAAAAACATCTCGCCGAGCTGTTCGTCCACCCCGCGGCTTTTGCCGACGCCTCCGGCTGGCATGCCACCAGCGCCATCGAGGCCGACGACATTCGGGCCCGCGGTTTCGGCCAGCCGATCTGCATCGCGCCCAACGGCGTCATGGCGCCTGATCCCGGCGAGGTCGCCCAAGCCGAAGCCTACTGGCGCGAAGCCTGCCCGGCCGCGTTCGACCGGCCCACCGCCCTTTTTTATTCACGGTTTCACCGCAAGAAACGCGTGCTCGAGCTCATCGAGTTATGGCTGGCCCACGCGCCTCGCGACTGGCTGTTGCTCATGGTCGGCATTCCGCAGGATTACGGCGTGTCGGAACTCTCGAATTACGTCGACCGTCAGTCCGGCGCGGGCCGCATCGAAGTGTTTGACGGCAGCGCCCGGCCGGCGCCCTATCCGGCCGCCTCCCTCTTTCTGCTGCCTTCGCACTCGGAGAATTTTGGCCTGGCGGTGGCCGAAGCGATGGCCCACGGGCTGCCGGTCATCGTGACGGACGCCATGCCGTGGGAGGCGGTCAACCGGAATCAAACCGGCTGGTGCGTGCCCTGGGGGGACTATGCATCCGTGCTGCGCAGCGCCCTCGCCGAAAGCCCGGAGGCGCGCCTCGCCCGCGGCGCCGCGGCCCGGGACTGGGTGCTGGCGGAATTTTCGTGGGGAAAATCCGCGCAGTCGCTCCTGGACTTCTACGCCAGCCTGCGCCGCCCGGCAAAATGAAACCGCCGCCACCCGACCGGCCCATCGCCCCGCGTCCTCGCCCCGGAACCGCCGAACCGCGGTCGCCGATGGACGGGTTGGAAACGATCGCACTCTGGCACGCGGGCGCGCTGCTGATCTTCGCCTCCTGGGCCTTCGGCGGCAATGTCGGCTGGGCGCGCCTGGTCATTTCATGGTGGGGCTGCGCCGGCGCCCTGATCACGCTGGGCGCCGCGCGTCGTTGCGGCGGCCGACGCGTCCTGCGCTGGCTGTGGCCCTTGCTGGCTTTTGACCTACTGGTCTTGGCCAGCTGCCTCAATCCCAGTTTTTCCGTGCGCACGTTTGACGGCGAATCCCTGCTGGTGCACAGCGGCGGGGTGGCCTGGCTGCCGGGTTCGGCGGAACCCGCGACGTCGTTGCGTGCGCTCGCACTTTTCAACGGCGTTTTTTTGCCCGGCCTGAATCTTGCCCTGTGCGTGCGCCGACGGCGGGCGTTGCGCTCGCTGATGGTCGCCGCCACGGCCGACGCGCTGGTTCTCTCCATTTTCGGCACCCTGCAAAAATTGACCGGGGCCGGATTATTTTTCGGCCTCCGCCAATCGCCTAACGCCTATTTTTTCTCCACGTTCATCTACCACAACCACTGGGGGGCGTTTGCCTTTCTCTCCGTCGCGATCGGCGCCGGACTGGTCTTTCATTACGCGACGCAGGGCGACGCCCGCAATTTTTGGCATTCCCCGGCCTTTGCCTGCGCCGTGGGCCTGCTATTTATCGCCGCCACCGCTCCTCTCAGTGAATCGCGTTCCGGCACGCTCTTGGTCTTGCTGGTGGCCGGTGTGGCCCTGGCGCGCGCGCTCTGGGCCGGGCGCCGGCGAAATCGGGCTCCCCTCGCTTCGCTGGCCGGATGGCTGGCCGGCGCGCTGGCGGCCGCGCTCGTTCTGGCCGCCGGCCTCTACCGCCTCGATGAGCGCGGTTTTAACGCGCGGACCGAGCTTACCCGCCAGCAGGTCGGGCAAATGTATGCCACCGGCAGCCTGGGCAGCCGCGCCCTCCTTTATCGCGACACCTGGAAAATGGCCCGCGAGCACCTTTGGCTCGGCTGGGGCTTCGACACCTACGCATCCATTTTCAGGCTCTACAACACGCAAAAATCCGTGGATCGCCTGCCGGTCTTCTACGCCCAGGCCCATTCCGACTGGCTGCAATGCATCGCCGAAACCGGCCTGGCCGGCACCTTGCTCGTCGGTCTGCTCGGAGTTTCTCCGCTCTTGACCCTGCGCTGGCGCCATTTTCGCCACCCACTCGTTTTTTTCTCGCTGCTGGGATGCGCCCTGATCCTGCTTTATGCCTGGGTGGAGTTTCCCTTCGAGTGCCCGGCGGTTGCCCTTTTATTTTGGCTGACGTTTTTTTCCGCGGTCCGTACCGCCCAACTGTCACCGGCTGAAAACAAATTGCATCAATAAAAGGGACTGCGTTGACCCGCGCAAATCCCCAACCCCCATGTTCTCGGTCCTCATCCTCACGCTGAACGAAGAGCTTAACCTGCCGGCGTGTCTCGCCTCCGTGGCCGGCTGCGACGATGTCGTCGTGCTCGATTCCGGATCGGAGGACCGCACCGTGGCGCTGGCCCGGGCGGCCGGAGCACGGGTCTTTTTCAACCGGTTTGAAAATTTCGCCCAACAACGCAACCATGCCCATACCGCCATCGATTTCCGGCACGCCTGGGTATTTCATCTGGATGCCGACGAGCGCATGACGCCGGAACTTTCAGCCGAATGCGGGGCCCAGCCCGACGACGCGCCGTTCGACGGCTGCTGGGCCGCGCCGAAGATGCTGTTTTTTGGGCGCTGGCTGCCCCATTGCACGGATTATCCGGCTTGGCAGGCTCGCTTGGTGAAAGCGCGGGGCTTCGACTTTATCCAGGCCGGACATGGCCAGCGCGAGGCCCCCGCCATGCGGATGGGCCGGTTGCGGCATAGTTACCTGCATGAAATGATGTCGGGCGGCGAAGAGGCCTGGCTGGCCAAACACCGCCGTTACGCCCGGGAGGAAGCGGCGGCCCATCGGGTCAATCCGCCGCCGGCCTGGGGGGCCTTTTTCTCCCCCGATGGGTTGGTCCGCCGGCGCGCGCTCAAAGCGCTCAGTTACGCGCTGCCCGGCCGCCCGGCCCTGCGTTTCGTTTACCAATATCTTCTCCGCCGCGGTTTCCTCGACGGCCGGGCGGGGTTTCGCTACTGTCGCTTGCTCGCACGTTACGAGGGATTCATTGCCGCCGAGTTACGGACCCAACGCGCCACCCCATCCCGCGCCGGCGGCGCGCACCCCTGATTTTGCTTCCGGTCAAAAAATGGCCCTCATTTTTGTCAACCGCTTCTATTGGCCGGACGAACCGGCCACGGCGCAGCTGCTGGCCGACCTCGCCGAGGCCCTGGCGGCGACCGGCGAACGCGTGACCGTCATCGCCAGCCGTGACGCCCGGCCCGGCCTGTCCCGCGAAGAA
>JBEKQH010000050.1:0-8331 GCA_049519915.1 Opitutaceae bacterium | reverse complement strand
AAGAAATTTACGCCAAGTTCAATGAGTTCTATTGCGCGCGGGTGAAAATGGATTAAAGCGGTAAAAATCCGCCATGAACACCGATGCTGCCGACCCATCCGGGGATGAAGCGGAGGTCAGCCATTCGCTGCTGACGTTTGAACGGCGCACGGCGCCGTTGCTGCCCCGGCCGCTCTTCTATTGGCGCGTTGCCTGCACGATCACCCTCGGCGCAGGGTTGCTCGCCGCCGCTCTGTTTCTCGGCATGCTGGGCTACCATGTCACCGAGCGCCTGTCCTGGCTCGATTCCTTCGTCAATGCGGCCATGATCCTCTCGGGCATGGGACCGGTGGCGCCGATGCAAACCGATGCGGGCAAGCTTTTCGCCGGTTGTTATGCGCTTTTTAGCGGACTGGCCTTCATCACGATCGCCGGCGTTATCCTGGCGCCCTTCGTCCACCGGGTTTTCCACCGGTTTCACCTGGCGGACGACTCGGTCGGGGAAAAAGATTAAAGGACACGGTTTGCGCCTTGGCATCTTCCCGCGACGCGCTATGTCTGCGTTTCCATTATGTCCGACACCGACGTCAAACCCGCTGTTTCCCTCGGAGTCATTTTCCTAACGATCTTTATCGATCTGCTTGGGTTTACGATCATCTTCCCCCTTTTCCCGGCGATTCTGCAGCATTATCTTGCGGTGGACGGCGGCAGCGGCCTGCTGGGCTGGCTGGTGGCGCGGATCGACGATTTCGCCCGCCTGGCCGGTTCGCACAGCAATTACCGGGAAGTCCTCTTTGGCGGCGTGCTCGGTTCGATCTATTCGTTTTTGCAATTTTTGATGTCGCCGGTGTGGGGCGCGATGTCCGATCGTATGGGCCGGCGGTTTGTGCTGCTCGTCACCGTGAGCGGAACGGTGTTAAGTTACGTTCTATGGTTTTTCAGCGGCTCGTTTGGCCTTTTTGTCCTGGCGCGGCTGATTGGCGGCGGTTTCGCCGGCAACCTGTCCGTGGCCACGGCTGCGGTGGCCGACGTGACCACCCGTGAGAACCGCGCGAAAGGCATGGGCTTGGTCGGAGTGGCCTTTGGCCTCGGGTTTCTTTTCGGGCCGGCGTTGGGCAGCATTGCCGCGATGCACGATTTCAGCCCCTTTCATCCCCGGTGGGTGTCGTGGGGCGTGAACCCCTTCTCCGGGGCGGCCCTTCTGGCGCTGGTCTTTAGTTTGATCAACCTGTTATGGGTGGCCACGCGCTTCAAGGAAACGCTCGATCCACTTCATCGCGATTCGGGCGGAAGCGAGCGTATCCGGCATCCGCTGCATGCGTTGCTCAACCTTGAGCCGGGGCCCGTGCGCCGGACCGATTGGATGTATTTTATCTTCACCCTCGCTTTTGTGGGCATGGAGTTTTCCCTGCCGTTTCTGGCCACCGACCGCTTTCATTACACCGCGGCATCGATGTATAAGCTGTTCGTTTTTCTCGGCTTCATGCTCATCTTGACGCAAGGCGGGCTCGTGCGCCGCGCTGTGCCCCGCTTTGGTGAGCGCGCCGTTTTGCTGGCGGGCATGGTGGTGGTGGTCATGGGGTTCTTGCTGACCGGATTTTCTCCAACCCGAACCTGGCTCTATCTCGGGCTGGCCGGTCTCGGTATCGGCTCGGGCTTGTCCAACCCGACGTTCTCGGCCTTGGTCTCGCTCTACAGCCGGGCCGACCAGCAAGGCCGCATGCTCGGCGTGTTCCGTTCGCTCGGGTCGCTGGCCCGTGGCATCGGCCCGCTGGTGGCTTGCCTCATTTACTGGTGGCGGGGCGCGGTGGCGCTTTATTTGGTCGGCGCACTTGTCCTGATTATTCCGTTAGTTTTTGCTTTGCGGCTGCCTGCGCCCAAAAAATGAAGACGCTCCGCCTCGCCTGTTGCGCGGCGTTTGTGCTGATGGCCCTGGCCGGTTGCACGATGTTGCAGCGCGTGCCCATGCCGCCCCGCCTCACCCGGCTCCAGGCCCAGCACATCGAGCTGCCGGCGCAGACCATTTCCAACTATCTCATTGTCGAGACGCGCTGGGACAAAAAAGGCCCCTATCATTTCATTATTGATACGGGCGCATCCGTCACGCTCATCTCTCCCGAACTGGCGGCGCGCTATGCCGACACCTCGGCGCCGCCTATTCCCGCGACCCAGGTGCGGGTGAAGTCCGCCGATGGCAGTACCACGCTTTTGCCCCCGGTGACACTTCGCCGTTTTTCGCTGGGCCAGGCGCGCTTTGAGCGCGTGCCGGCGTTGGTCTACGACTGCGGCGCCCTCTCGGCGCATTTTGGGGTGAAAATCGACGGCATTCTCGGGTTCCCGCTTTTTCGCGACACGCTGCTGACCCTCGACTACCCGCGATCCCGCGTGCTGCTCGATCCGGAAACTTCCCCGGCGCCGGTCCGGCCCGGCTCGACCATCCCGTTTGATAATGCCAGCCGCACGCCGCTGATTCCCGTCATGCTCGGCGACGACACGTTCATTGTCCTGATCGATTCAGGCAGTGACGGGGGCCTCAACCTTAATCCTGCGGGTTTGCACGCGACCTTCGACTATGGTCCGAGACCGGGGCTAGCCGTGACCACGCTCACCGACGCACGTCCGCAGCAGGTCGGCCGCATTGCCCAATCACTGCATGTCGGCGCCTATGCCTTTATGCATCCGGTGGTTGCACTGACCGATGACCTGTCGTCGCTCGGCGGCGCCGCCTTGAAAAATTTTACCGTTACCTTCGACCAGCGACGCAGCCAAGTCACCTTCTACCGCGAGAGCTCCGCGCCCATTCTCACCCCTTCCCGCCGTAGTGCCGGGCTCAGTTTCGACAAATCGCCCGTCTATTGGCGGGTGACCAATGTTGTCCCGGGCTCACCGGCGGAAGGCGCCGGCGTCCAGCCCGGAGATCTTTGCACCCGCATCAACGGCGAACCTATCGCCAATTGGGATCTCCGCCGTTACGAGGAGCTCACCGCCAATGCGAAGAGCATCACGTTCACCTTCCTCCGCGGTACTCGGCAGCAGGATATCTCCGTCGCGGTCTTCGATCTCGTGCCGTAAACGTGCTCCAATCCGCCTCGTTCTCGTAATCGTTCTCGTTCGCTCGATCAGGGAAGCAGTGAGGGATTTAGATCCAAATTCGCGTCTATCTGCGTTCATCTGCGGTTAAGTAAGTCTGCTTCATTCGCGGTTAAATCCGAAGGATAACGAGAACGATTAAGAGAATGAGAACGATTCGGCCCGGCCGCCACGCCAGTGGAGGGTTTCACACCGCTTATTTTTTCCGCAAGAGGAACGCCGCGGCCCCATCGCATTCGCTTTCCGGCGGCAGGCTCAGCGCTTGAGCTTCGAGGGTCAGGCCACCAGCGGAGTCCGCCAGAATCGCCGCGACCACCTGCTCGTTTTCCTCCTTATCCAGGCTGCAGGTCGAGTAGACCAGCCGGCCGCCCGGCGCCACGAATCGGAACGCCGCGGCGAGCAACTCCTTCTGTTGCCGGGCATGCCGGGCGAAATCCCCCGGTTGCAGCCGCCATTTCACGTCGGCGCGGTGCCGGATCACGCCCGAGTTCGAGCAGGGTGCGTCGAGGAGCACGGCGGAGTAGACCTCCGGCAGTTTCCGGGCGCGAAAGACGGCGGCCTCCGTTCGCCGCAAGTCGCCCTCTACCAGCGATGTTTTCACGTCGGCCGGCGCGTGGGCCAGGTTTTCCCGCAGGTGCGCCAGCCGCGCACCCGGCAAATCGACCGCCACCACGTGGCCGCGTTGCATGGCATCGGCCATGAACAAGCTTTTGCCGCCCGGCGCCGCGCACAGGTCGAGCACGGTTTCGCCCGGTTGCGGCGCCAGCAACCCGACCGCCAGCCGCGTGGAGGGATCCTGCAAATAAATCGTCCCCGCCAGCAGCATCGGCTCGGCGTCAGCCCAATGTCCGGACGGCATTTCAAAAAACTCCGGCCATTTCGCCCGCGGCAGCCAGGCGGGCGGCGCCGTGGCGCCGCGCCAGCGCGCATGCAGGGTGCCCGGCGTCTGGTTCCATGTCAGCAAGGCGCGCGCCGCTCGGTCGCCGAACTGGGCGCGCCACCGCTCCACCAGCCACGCCGGATGGGAAAAAAACTCCGCCCATTCCGAGGCGCCGGCTTCGGTCGGCGGCTCCGTTTGCGCCGCCAGCACTCCGGCGAGTTTGCGGGCGACGGCGTTGACCCACTTTACCTCCGGTGGGCTGAGCAGCCGTTTGGCCTGCTCCACCGCATGGTGCACAATTTTAGCTGTCCGTCCGGGGCCGTCTCCCGCGGCGATGAGCTCCGCGCCAGCCATGACCAGGACCGCTCGGGCTAGCGGACGCGGTTTGCGTGGCACCAGGCGACCTTGGACCGCATCGACGCGTCCCCAATGGCGGACGGCTCCAAGGACGAGCTGTTGCGCCCGCGCGCGGTCCGCTCCGGCCAGGCCCCGCAGCTGCGTTTCGAGCAATTTATCCAATCGCTCGCCGTGTTCCAGCCAACGCGCCACGGCTTGCGCGGCGGCCGGCCAACCGGCTTCGGATTCATGCGTCATGGGGGCCATGACTGACACACAGTTTGACAATGCTCACCATTATGGCCTCAACTCATCAGTTCCGTCACTCGCATCCGCAATCATGAATTCTGAAGCCATCTCCGCGCTCACCGCCAAAACGCCGTCGCTCAAATCGGCCAAAGCCAAGCTCGAGGCTATGGAGCCTGGGGCTTATGTCGTCCACCGGAGCTGGGGCTTCGGCAAAATCAAGAGCTACGATGAGGCCACCCAGAGGCTCATCATCGATTTCGACGGCAAAAAAGGTCATGCCATGGATCCGGCCTTTTGCGTCTCCACGATGGATGTCCTTTCGCCCAAGAGTCTTTTGGTCCGCAAACAGACCGAACCGGCCAAGATCAAGGAGTTGATCGAAAAGAGCCCGGTCGAGCTCGTGATTGAGACCCTGGCCTCCTATCCGAACAAAGCCACGACGGCCATCGACCTGGAACTCACCCTAGCCCAGGTCGTCGGCGAGGAAAAATTCAAAAAATGGTGGGCCGTGGCCAAGAAGCATGTGGCGAAGGATCCCCGCGTGTCCGTGCCGGCCAAGAAGACCGAGTGCTACATCCTGCGCGACGTGCCGGTCTCGGCCGAGGACGAGATCCTCGAGGCCTTCAATTCCACCCGATCCGCCCGCCGCCGTATTCAACTGGCCGAAGAGCTTGTTGCCAACGGGAAAAAGGACGTGAAAACCGACCTTTCGGTCATTCTGTCCGGTGTGGCCGACGCCGTAAAGGACAGCAATCAGATCAATCCGTCCGAACGTCTCTACGGCGCTGTCGTGCGGGACGATCTCGCCCGGCTCATCGGCAGCGAGGCGGCCTTCGAACCCACCCAGGCGTCGCTCATCGCCAATGCTCGCGCGTTGCCCGACGTGGCGGAAAAGATCCCCGTCCAATTCCAGCGCCGTTTCCTCGAACTCGTCAAAGAGACGCACCCGGTCGAAGCGCGCGACATCCTGTTCACCCTGCTCAAGACTTCGTCGGGCAAGTTCACCACCGAATGTATCAACTTTTTGGTCGAGAGCGGCTACGCCGAAGATCTCGCCGCCGCCCTCAAACGCTGGCAAACCGAGCAAAACCTCCGCGCTCCCGTCCTCCTGTGGATCGTCAAAAACCGCCATTCCAAAAAATTTGCCAAGCTCCTGGCCGAACTCATTACGCCGCGACTGCTCAGCGCCATCTTTTTTGCCATCGATCACGAAGCCCTGCAGGCCTCGAATACGCGCCGCATCCCGCTGGCTGAAATCCTGAGCGACGACGCCGATCTCATCGGCGACCTGCTTTCCACGGCGGATCCGGAAACGGCGCGCGATCTCGCCAATACCCTGTTGCTTAACCAAGGGTTCGAAGAACTTACGAAGAAGTCGCTCCTTGCGCGCTTTATCAAAATTTTCCCCAACATCCAATCGCTCGTCGCCGACGCGGCGGAAGGCAAGGACGAGCAGTTGCTCGTCTCCCGCCTCAGCTACGAACGCAAACGCGAGGAATACGAGACCATTGTCTCAAAGAAGATCCCCGAGAATTCCAAGGCCATCGCGATTGCCCGCGAACACGGCGACCTCAAGGAAAACTCCGAATACAAGATGGCCAAACAGGACCAGCAGGTGCTCATGGCCCAGAAGACCCTTCTCGAAAAAGACCTGGCCCGCGCCCGCGTCACCGATTTTCAGGACGCGGCGATCGAACAGGTCAGCGTCGGCAGCGTCGTCAGCCTTCGGGACGATGCCGGGGCCGAGGTGCGGTATACGCTCCTTGGCGCGTGGGACAGCGATCCCGAGAACCATCTCATTTCCTATAAAACGCCGCTCGGCCAGGCGTTGCTGGCCAAGAAAACAGGCGAGCGCGTGAAACTAAAGCTAAGCGGCAGCGAGCATGAGTATGTGATTGCCGGCATCAGCCGCTACGTGGACACGAAAAGCTAGGAAGTGGTAAGAACACTTCCTCCGCCGCTCCCCGCGCCTCCGCCGCATGGAGTATATCCTTAAAGGTTTCGCCATTGGTTTTGCCGTAGCCGCGCCGGTCGGCCCGGTCGGCCTGCTTTGCATCCGCCGCTCCATCCGCGACGGCCGCCTCGCCGGTTTTGTCACCGGCCTGGGCGCGGCCACGGCCGACGCCGTTTTCGGTCTCATTGCCGCGGTCGGTCTCACCTCGGTGACGGTGTTTCTCGCCAGCCACGCCACCGGCTTCCAACTCGCCGGCGGGCTCTGCCTCCTCGTCATCGGCACGGCCACCGTTCGCAGCCAGCCGCACCCTCGCGTCCGCACGCCCGAACACGCGCCCAATCTCCCGGCCGCCTACGCTTCCACCATCTTTATCACCCTCGCAAATCCCATGACCATGGCCGGATTCATCGGCATTTTCAGCGGATTTGGCATCGGCATCGCCGCCACCCGTTCCGCGCAAATCTTCTGGCTCGTATCCGGGATCTTCCTCGGCTCGGGCGCATGGTGGTTGCTGCTGAGCGGATGCGCCAGTTGGTTCGGAAAAAAAATCCCCGACGGCGGCCTGCATGCCATCAATATCGGCGCTGGACTCGCCATCGTGCTCATCGGCCTGTGGGACTTGGCGCTGCTGGCATTCAAAATCACCTGATAATTGCACAAATTCATGAATCCGGTGTTTTAATTGGGAAACCCGGAAGCCAGGAATTTATTATTCATCCGCTCCCGGTTTCAGGGCTTCCTCATTCTCCTCCTCCGTTTCCGCGCTTTTTTTCTTCCGCGCTAAAAAATCTCA
Organism: Opitutaceae bacterium; assembly: GCA_049519915.1. Classification (GTDB taxonomy): domain Bacteria; phylum Verrucomicrobiota; class Verrucomicrobiia; order Opitutales; family Opitutaceae; genus DASRHD01. The sequence continues at coordinate 1,050 of JBEKQH010000050.1, read as the reverse complement.
ACTGACCGCAGGCTTGCTCCGAAATTGCATTTGGGCCGCCACTCGCTCAGCCTTGAGCTCATTGAATGCATCCTGGGACACGCTGAAACTTCTCTCCGACCCCACGCGCCTTCGGCTGCTGGCGCTGCTGTTGCGCGAGGAACTGTCCGTTGCCGAGCTGCAGGAAATCCTCGGCATGGCCCAGTCCCGCATCTCTTCGCAGCTCGCGCTCTTGCGCTCCGCCGGCTTCGTCGCCGACCGGCGCGACGGCAAGCGGGCCTATTATTCGCTGCGGACGGCGCTTCCGCCGCGCACGCTCGCGCTTCTGCGCTCCGCCTACGAGTCCGTCGCCGAGCTGCCGGAATTGGCTGACGACCGGGCCAACCTCGACCGCGTTCTGCAGAAACGCCGCCGCGCGCAGGAGCAATATTTCAATCTCATCGCCGGCCGCCTCGGCAAAAACTATTGTCCCGGCCGCTCCTGGGAAGCCATCGGGCATATGGCCCTTCGCCTGGCTCCGCCTATCATCGTGGCGGATCTCGGAGCGGGCGAAGGACTTATCTCGCAACTCCTCGCCCGCCGGGTCCAACGCGTCTGGTGCATCGACAACTCACCCCGCATGGTCGAGGTCGGCGCCGAGCTCGCGAAGAAAAACGGACTCGACAACCTCACTTACAAGCTGGGCGACATCGAAGATGTGCCGCTGCCCGACAAATCGGTGGACCTCGCCATTCTCAGCCAGGCGCTGCACCATGCCCAACACCCCCAACGTGCCGTCGACGAGGCCTTTCGCATTCTAAAACCCGGTGGCCAACTTGTTGTGCTCGATCTGGCCGAGCACACGTTTGAAAAGGCGCGCGAACTCTATGCCGATCTCTGGCTCGGCTTCAAGGAAAGCGCCCTGCACGGCTATTTGAAAAAAGCCGGGTTCGGCAAAGTCGAAGTCAATCCTGTGGCCAAGGAAGCGACCGAGCCGTTCTTCGAGACCCTGCTGGCGAGCGGGGTAAAGAGCGTAAAATGAGGCTGCGCACTCATCGCCGTCGGGCCCCGGCATGACTCGAACGCGGCGGA
>JBEKQH010000049.1:0-8451 GCA_049519915.1 Opitutaceae bacterium | reverse complement strand
AAGCTCGCGATTTATCTTTTGGATCGGGAGCAGGCGAATCGGGCGGCCCAGGAAAAAGAGGCTAGAAAAAATCGGGTTCCGGATTTCGATATTGATGGCGGAATCCAGTGGGTAGGGCGGACGATCTGAAGTGGCCGGAGGCAGGAGATAGGTAGGGCGGGCTTTTCCTGAAAGCGCCGTCGCCCTGACAATAGATTACCTAGGAACCCGTAGGGCTTGCTCGTCGCTCTTGTCATGAAGCAAATGAGCGTGTTCCGTGGTGGCCGAACCGCCTCCTTATCCATGGAAATCATTTTTCTCGGCACGGGCACATCGCAGGGCGTTCCCATGATTGCATGCAAGTGTGCCGTCTGTACGTCGCCCGATCCGCACAACCAGCGCAGGCGCACCTCGATCCACGTCGTGATGGATGGGCTCCATGTGCAGGTGGACGCCGCCCCCGAGTTCCGCTTGCAGTGCCTGCGTGAACGCATCGACTGGCTCGATTTTTTTATCCTCACCCATGGCCATGCCGATCACATCGCGGGCATGGACGACCTCCGGCGTTTTTGCGATCTGCTCGGCGGCAAGGCTCTCACGGTTTATACGACCGACGAGGGCATGGCCCGCGTCCTCGCCATGTTTCCCTACGCCAATGCCGAGCAGCCGGTGGCCAAAGGTTACGCGGCCTTCAAACTGGTGCAGATGCCCGATACGCTTGAATTGCCGCAGGGCACAGTCCAATCGACGCTGCTTCCGCATGGAGGCGTCAATACGCTCGGTCTCGTCTTCACCGAGCGGACCAGCGGGAAGAAGTTCGCCTATTACACCGACTGCAAACGCGTGCCGCGCGAAGCGGTCGCACTCGCCCGCGGTGCCGATGTGGTCGTGCTCGACGGCTTGCGGAACGAACCGCATCCATCGCACATGACGGTGGCCGAGGCGGTCGCCGTAGCCCAGGAAATTGGCGCGCCGCAAACCTATCTTACGCATCTGACTCACGGCAACGACCATTCCGAACTGGCGGCTCGGCTGCCGCAGGGGATCGCCCCGGCGTACGACGGGCTGCGTGTCCGGCTTTGAGGCCGGAGCGGAACATCCAACATCCAAGTCCTGATATCAGTTAGAGAAGCAGGGTAGGACGCAACCGCCGGGCGCGCGGCGGTTTTAGGGTTGGTTGCCAAATACCAATTCCCAACTACTAATTATGGTCGGGAAGCGCGAATAGCGAACAGTTGAAGCCCGCCATAATAAATCTTAAGTTGTTGCTTAGTAATTATAAGAAACTTTACACAAAAAATCCTTGCTTAATTCATACTTGTTTAATGTAGATTAATGCAGTCGCCAAATGAAACTCTCAAAACGAGGTGAATACGCGCTCCGCTCGCTGATCAATCTCGGCCTTGCCGCCGAGGTTAAGCGGCCGCTTGTGCGCGTGACTGAACTGGCGGCTGCCGAGAAATTGCCGGTGAAGTTTCTTGAGCAAATCATGCAGTCGATGAAAGAGGCGGGTTTCGTCGAAAGCGTGCGCGGCAAGTTTGGCGGCTATCGGCTGGCCCGGCCCCCGCGGATGATCTTCATCGGCGAGGTCGTTCGCCTGATCGACGGACCGCTCGCGCCTATCGGCTGTGTCAGCCAATCCGCCTACGAAAAATGCTCGTGCCCGGACGAGACGCATTGCGGGCTGCGTATGCTGATGCTCGATGTGCGCAACGCGATCGCCGGCATCCTCGACCGCTACACCCTGGCCGATGTGGTGGAAGTCACGCTGCGCAAGATGCGCCGCGACGGCATCGTGCTGCCGTACAGTCAGCCGGCGCCTGGCCCGCGTTCCCGCCGAGGCGGGGGACTTCATCCGCGCCTCCAACCGGTGGAAGGCATCATTCAACAACTTTTCCCCGATTATTCAATTTAACCTCAGGCTGTGTCATGAGTATTGAAAACAAAATCGCCACGCCGCCCGATTGGATCGAGCTGGTGCGCCAGAAAGTCGAGTCGCTGCGCTTCGGCGTCGTGCAACTCGTCGTCCATGACGGTCGCGTCACGCAAATCGAGCGGACCGAAAAGACCCGTCTCTCCACGGCGGATGTCGAAGCCGCTTCCCGTTAATTTTTTGCCGATCGGCACCCGCCGAAGGCTTTAGCCCAACCCAACGACAGCGCGCAGACCAGTCGACTGGAAGCTCCCGCCATAGAATCCATTCCAACCGTGAAATCCACGACCCTTCGTTTCGTTCCGGTGCTGCTCGCATCGGCCTTTTTCGCCCTGCCGCGGCTCGCCGCGGATGAAAGCGACGATATCAAGGCCTTGCGTGGCCAAATCAACGCCCTCGAGCAGAAGCTCGACGCGCTCGAAAAGAAACAGGAGGCGGGCGAACAGGCCGCCGCCACCAAAACCGCGCCCAAGGCCACTTTCAGCGACAAGGGCTTTGTCTTTGCCTCGGCGGACAACGCCTATTCGTTGCATGTCGGCGGCCAGGTGCAACTTGACTCGCGGGTCTTCCTGGCCGACGGCGGAGGGATCCAAAACAACACGTTCATTCTTCGCCGGGCACGTCCTATCATCGATGGCACACTCGATAAAATCTATTCCTTCCAGTTTGTGCCCGAGTTCGGCGGGACCAGCCCGGTGAGCATCTATGACGCCAACGTGGGCATTGCGCCCACCCAGGAAGTAAGGTTCAAATTCGGCAAGTTTAAGTCGCCCATCGGACTCGAGCAGCTGCAAGACGATGCGAATACATTTTTTGTCGAGCGTTCGCTGGCCACCAATTTGGTCCCGAATCGCGATCTCGGTGCGCAGGTGGCCGGCACCATCGCCGACGGCGTCTTTACCTATGCCGCCGGAATTTTCAATGGGGTCCCCGACGCGGCCAATACGTCGAATGCCGCTTTCGAAAACGATAAAAACGTCGAAGCCCGGGTGTTCACTCAACCCTTTATCAAGGTCAAGGATTCGCCCCTGGATGGCCTCGGCTTCGGCGTCTCCGGCAGCGCCGGGCGGGAAAAGGGAACGGCCGCCCTTACGGCGGGTTACAAGACCGACGGACAGCAGACCTTCTTCACCTACGGCAGTGCGGTGAACGGCGACGGCCAGTCTTGGCGCGTTTCGCCGCAGGCTTATTATTTCCATGGTCCGATCGGCGCTATCGGGGAATACGTGGTCTCCACCGTGAACGTCCGTCCGACCGCCACCGGCGTCAATTCCCAGTTGGAGAATAAGGCCTGGCAGACGGAGATCGGCTACGTGATCACCGGCGAGGACGCCACCTTTAGCGGCGTCACCCCGGCCGAGCCGTTTAGCTGGGCCAATGGAACCTGGGGCGCCTGGCAGGTCGTCGCGCGCTACGAGAATCTCGCCGTCGATCCGCAGGCCTTTGCCGGCACCGCCGCCACTCAGCTGGCCAACCCGGCGACCAACGCCAAGGGCGCCAACGGCGTGGGCGTGGGCGTGAACTGGTACCTGACCAAGGCCGTGCGTCTCTCCCAGGATTTCTTCGACACGCGCTTCACCCAGGCGGGCGCGTTTACTTCGGCCACCCCGCAAATTCTGAAACATCAGGAAAAGGCGCTCATTACCCGCGTCCAAATCGCGTTTTAAGAACTCCTGCTTCTCATTTTGTCATGAAAACAGAAACTTCATCCCGATTTTCAACGGTCGCGCGGGTCCTCTCCTCGCCGCCGTCTCTTTCCTTGCCGGCGGCGTTTGGCGAACAGCTTGAGGCTCTTTACGGTCTCGTGCAGCGTTCGGACTACGTGTTCGGCTCGCCGCTGGGGCCGTTCTATCACGAAGCCCAGCGGTATCACTTGCCGCGTTTTGTCTATTTTGGGCCGCTGGCGTCGGACGAATCGCTGCGGCTCGCATTCCTGGCCGGCTTCGATCACCGCGATTTGCGCGGCACGCTCTCCCTGCTGCATTTCGTGGAGGATCTCGCGCTCAGGCCCGATCTGGGCCAGGGCCTAAACCTCTCGATCTTTCCGTTGGTCGACGTGCTCGGCTTGGCCGGCCTCGCACCGAGCCGGGATCTCGCGCTTGAAAACTGGGCGCATACGATCGCTCCCGAGCTTTCGCTGCTCGAGAAAGACGCTCGCGTGCGGGGTTATCATGGTTTTGTGCGGTTGGAAACCGCTTCCGGAGATGACATGGTGACGGTGCGGCTCCGCACGGCGGCGAAAACCGCGAATCCGACGCCGGACGTGGAGCTAATCACGTCGGAAGACACCGCGCCCTTCGCCTTGCGCTGGGAGAGCGCCGCCGTGGGTCCGGCGGAAGACGGACCGCTCGCCTCGGCGGACGACCTGCCGTTCCAACCGTTTGAACTCACGCTGTGCCTGCCCGGTGCGTGGGCGCCCGAGGTGCATCGCGAGGCCACGGCCTCGATTCTCAAACATTTCGTGCTGCGCTACCGGAGCCTCATGGCTTACGGCCAAAACTTGTAATTTTTACCAGCCTATTCCCACCATGGTCCAATTGACGCCCACATCCGGACTTGCGCGCAACCTGCGCGAGCTTATGGCGCCTTTTTTCGAGCTGGCCGAAGCCTGCCCGGAATTTGTCGGCACGGTGGCGGGAGTTTTTCGTGCCGGCGGTAAACGCTATGGGTTGCCGCGCTTCGTCTGGTTTGGCGGCGAGGCCGCACCCGGCCTGGCGCCGGTGCGGATCGGCCTGTTTGCGGTCCTGCATGGCGACGAAGCCGCCGGTGCCCTGGCGCTGGCTTCCCTGGCCCAGACCTTGGCGGACGATCCCTCCGTGGCGCGGGGTTACGACCTTGTCTTTTATCCCATCTGCAACCCTACCGGCTGTGAGGATGGCACGCGCCACAACCGGGCCGGGGCCGACCTCAACCGCGAATTTTGGCACAGCTCCGCCCACCCCGAAGTGCGCATTCTCGAGCGCGAACTGCGCGAGCATCGTTTTGACGGACTCATCGCGTTGCATGCCGATGACACCAGTGAAGGCCTTTATGGCTACGCGCACGACCGTTTGCTTAACGAGGAGCTGCTCAGGCCCGCGCTGCGCGCCTCGGAAAAATTCCTGCCGCGAAACGTCCGGACGATGATCGACGGTTTTGCCGCGAGTGACGGCGTGATCGGGGACTGTTTCAAGGGCATTCTGGCCCCGCCGCCGGAGCAAACGCCCCGGCCTTTCGAGATTATTTTTGAAACCCCCGCCCGCTCGCCGGCCGGCCGCCAAGCCGAGGCTGCGCAGGCCGCTCTGCTTGCTATCCTCGCCGAATACCGGAGGTTTCTGGCCTGGGGACAAAACATTTGACGCAAGAATTTTGCCGCATGAACTACCTTCGTCTATTTCTGTTTATTACTCTCGGCGCCGCGGCCGCGCGGGCCGAGAAAATTACGCTGCGCGTCGGCTACTTTCCCAATATCACCCATGCGCAGGGCCTGATCGGCAGCGAAACCACGCGTGAAGGCCGCGGCTGGTTCGAGCAACGGCTGGGGCCGGATGTCACGATCCAGTGGTTTGCCTACAATGCCGGGCCGAGCGCAATGGAAGCGATCTTCGCCGGCAGTATCGACCTCACCTACGTCGGGCCGAGTCCGGTGCTCAACGCCTATATCCGCTCCGAGGGCGACGAGATCCGCGTGCTCGCTGGCGCGGCCCAAGGCGGCGCCGCGCTCGTCGTGCACGAGGGCGGAGACATCAGGACGCCGGCGGATTTCCGCGGCAAAAGAATCGCCACTCCGCAACTTGGCAACACTCAGGACGTGGCGGCGCGCGCCTGGCTGAAAAAGCAAGGTTTCCGCGTCACGCTGACCGGTGGCGACGTGCAGGTGGTGCCCACCGCCAATCCCGACCAGTTTCCGCTCTTCCAACAAGGCCAGCTCGACGCAGTCTGGACGGTCGAGCCCTGGGTTTCCCGGCTCGTGCTTGAGGCCAAGGGCAGGGTCTTCCTCGAGCAAGACGACGCGGTCGTCACCGTGCTGGTCGCGAGCGTCAATTTGCTGAAAACTCATCCGGGGCTGGCGGAAAAATTCCGCTCCGCGCACGCGGAGCTTACGGCGTGGATCAACGCCCATCCGGCCGAGGCCCAGGCCCTCGTGCGGGCCGCCCTTAAAGCCGACACCCGCCGGGAGATGCCGGCCGCCCTGGTGGCCGGCGCCTGGCACCGGCTGCATTTTACCGACCAAGTGGCGCCGGCGCAGTTCGCGGCGCTCGTCGCCGACGCCCAGAGCGTCGGCTTTCTTCGCAACGCCATCCCGCTCGATCGCCTGTTCGGCTCCAAACCATGACGCTGCAAACCGAACTTCAGAATGAAGTCTGCTCGAAGCTCTCTGTCCAGCACGTGAGCAAGCGGTTTCGCTCGAACGGCCGCCTGGTGCACGCCCTCGATGATGTTTCGCTCGAGGTGGGCGAGGGCGAGTTTATTTGCCTCGTCGGGCCCAGCGGCTGCGGAAAATCCACGGTGCTCAATATCATCGCCGGCCTTGAGCAGGCCGACGAAGGCGTCGTCATGTCCGATGGCGCGCTCGTGACCCTCCCCGGCCGCGACCGGATGATGATGTTTCAGGAACCGGCGCTTTTCCCCTGGCTCGACGTGATGGGCAACCTATTGTTCAGCCTGAAACTCAAGCCCGGCTTGTCGCGGAAGGAACGGCGCGACGTGGCGAAGTTTTATCTGCAACTGGTCGGTCTGGAGAAATTTGAACGAGCCTATATTCACGAGCTCTCGGGCGGCATGAAACAGCGCGTGGCGTTAGCCCGCGCGCTCGCGCCCAATCCGCGGGTTTTGCTGATGGACGAGCCCTTCGCCGCGCTCGATGCGCTGACCCGCGAGCAACTCTACGGCGATCTCCAACGTATTTGGCGGGAGCGAAAGAAGACCATCATTTTTGTCACTCATAATGTGCGCGAAGCGGCCTGCCTGGGCGACCGCGTGGTGCTCTTTTCGCCGCATCCGGGGCGCATCCGCGAACAATTCAAAATCGACCTGCCGCGTCCGCGCGATATTAACAGCGTCGAGCTGGCCCGGTATTCGATGGCGATCACCGCGGCGTTGAAAAACCGTTCGCTCGAAGAAACGAAGGAGGACGAATGAAACGCGCCAGCAAAATACTATTGTTTTTTGCGGGATTGATCCTGGTCTGGCAGGCGCTCTATTCGGCCCATCTCTGGTCGCCGGTGCTGATGCCGTCTCCGCTGAGCGTCGGCCGGTATCTTTGGGGCGCGGTGCGCGACGGCACGCTCGGCGGCGCCACCGTGGTGACATTGAAGCGGCTGTTGATCGGCTATGCGGTCGGCTTGGTGATCGGGCTGCCGCTCGGATTGCTGACGGCGCGTTTTAACGTGCTCAATGACACCGTGGGATTGCTCGCGCTCGGTTTGCAAACCTTGCCCAGCGTATGCTGGGTGCCGCTGGCGCTCCTCTGGTTCGGCCAGAGCGAGGCCGCCATGCTTTTCGTCGTGGTCATGGGCACGCTTTGGTCGGTCATTATCGCGACCGACAACGGGGTGCGCAATATTTCGCCGATTTTCGCCCGCGCGGCGCGCACGATGGGCTCGCGGGGCCTCCATACCTGGCTGAGGGTGATCCTGCCCGCGGCCTTGCCGTTCATCGTGGGCGGCATGAAACAAGGCTGGGCGTTTGCCTGGCGCTCGCTGATGGCGGCGGAGATTTACGTCACGATCCTGAGCGGGTTCGGCCTCGGCTCCCTGCTCAACGACGGGCGCGAACTAAATGCCATGGACCAGGTCATCGGTATCATGCTGGTTTTGCTTTTCATCGGCCTCATTGCCGACAAAATACTGTTCTCCCCTTGGGAGCGTTTTCTCCGCCGGCGCTGGGGCACGGCCCAATAATTTTTCTTTCGTCCAACCCAAAAAATCCAAACGCATACGACCATGGCCCATATCTATAACGACATCACCGAAACCATCGGCAATACCCCGCTTGTGCGCCTCAATCGCACGGCGACGGCGCACGGCGCCCTGGCCGACATCCTCCTCAAACTGGAGTTCTTTAACCCGCTTTCGAGCGTGAAAGACCGGATTGGCTTCGCGATGATCAACGACGCGATGAAATCGGGCAAGATCAACCAGGACACCGTGCTCATCGAGCCGACGAGCGGCAACACCGGCATCGCCCTGGCCTTCGTGGCGGCGGCCAAGGGCCTCAAGCTCATCCTCACGATGCCCGAAACGATGACGATCGAGCGGCGCAAGATTCTCAAGGTGCTCGGGGCCAAGCTCGTGCTGACCGAAGGGCCCAAGGGCATGAAGGGCGCCATCGCCAAGGCCGAGGAACTGGCCGCCAAAATACCAAACAGCCTCATCCTTCAGCAGTTTTCCAATCCGTCGAATCCGGAGATCCATCGCAAGACCACGGCCGAGGAAATTTGGAAGGACACCGACGGCAAGGTCGATATCGTCATCTCCGGCATCGGCACGGGCGGCACCATCACCGGCATCGGCGAAGTGCTCAAGCCGCGCAAGCCGTCGCTGAAAATTATCGCCCTG
>JBEKQH010000048.1:0-9914 GCA_049519915.1 Opitutaceae bacterium | reverse complement strand
GGACGCCCCAAAGCATCGGCGTTAACGGAAAAATCCTCCGTCCTCCGCTCCTTTTGGCGACACGCCGTGGAGCTTAGGGCGTGTTTTTGAAATAAAACGACACACGTTTTATTTCAAAATCACGCCCTAGACGTCGATCTTCGCTCTTAGCTGGCCATTTTCCCATTTGACAATCGGGCAGAGCGGAGATTTATGGTGGCGACCCCTGCGTTCGGCACAACTTGCAGTGTGAGCCTCGCTTCTGCGTAGAAGCGTTAATCGGTATGGATCTGTTTTTTCCACACGAATATCTTCAGGCGGCGCTAATGGTATCGCTTTTGAGCGTATGGGTGCTCGCCGGCTTATTTTATTATCTCAACCGCTATACCAAACGGGATTATTTCTCCATTTGGACGGTGGCGTGGTTGTTTTATTCGCTCTGGCTGACCCTGAGCCTGCAGTTGCCCAGCACCGAATTCACGAACGTGGCCGCGGTGTTCAAACAATGCTGCGTCGTCCTGTCGGCGGCGTTTCTGCTCTGGGGCACGCTGCGATTCATCAACGTGCCGGTCCGTCAATCGCTGTTCGTCTGGTTCATTCTGTTTCTCCTGGCCTGGTCGTTTACCATGCCGCACTATGTGACCAACACCCTGCAAGTGCAGATGCCGGTGTTTATCCTGCTCGGTTCCGGCAGCATTTTTTCAGGCGTATGTTTTTACCGGTTACGCTGGCGGATGCCCTTTGTCGGCGCCGGGATGCTCGGTTTGGGATTTCTTCTGTGGGGCCTCTATCTCGGCAGCTATCCTTTGACGACCGGTTACGCGGATCTCTACAGCACCGGCTTCTTTGTCGCCGCGGTGCTGCAGCTGTTTATCGCGGTCAGCATGATTGTGCTCGTGCTGGAGGAGTTCCGCTACAAGGCCAACGAGCAGTTGACCCAGAGCGCCGCGCACAGCCGCGAACTCGCCGCGCAGGCCGAGGCGGCCAATCGCGCCAAAAGCGAGTTCCTGGCCGTGATGAGTCACGAGATTCGCACGCCGATGAACGGCATTATCGGCATGTCCGACCTGCTTCACGACACGCCGCTCGACAGCCGCCAGCTCGAATTTGTCCAGTCCATCCGCAACAGCAGCGATGCCCTGCTTGAGATCATCAACGCCATCCTCGATTTCTCAAAGATCGAATCCAGCCACATCACGCTCGAAGTCGACGAATTCGACCTCATCCTGCTGGTCGAGGATCTCATGGACTCGCTTTCGACCCGCGCTTTCGGCAAGGGCCTCGATTTCGCCTTCATCATTGCGCCGGATGTTCCCCGTCTGATGCACGGCGACGACGGCCGACTGCGCCAGGTGCTCATCAACCTCGTCGGCAACGCCATCAAGTTCACCGAACACGGCGAAATCGTCCTCCGCATCGAGCGGCTCAAGCAGACCGAGAAATCCGCCCGGCTGCGCTTCGCGGTCCACGACACCGGCATCGGCATCGCCAAGGAAGACCAGGCCAAGCTCTTCGCGCCGTTCAGCCAAGTCGATTATTCCTCCAACCGGCGCTTCGGCGGCACCGGCCTTGGTCTGGCGATTTCCCGCCGGCTGGTCGAACTCATGGGCGGCGCCATCAGCACCGAAAGCGAAGCCGGCAAGGGCTCGACCTTCTCGTTCGAAATGAACCTCGAAGTGAGCCCCGACGCCCCCGCCCCGATCGACCCCCGCCCGTTGTCCGGCACGCGGGTGTTGCTCCTGGCCCCCGTCACCGTCACCCGCCAGGCCGTCGAGAACATTCTCCGTTCATTCGAACTCTACAGCGAAACGGCCGGTAGTCCGGCCGAAGCGGTGGCCCGCCTCAAACAAGCGGCGAAAAAGCCCGAGGAAACTTTTCATGTGCTGCTGGTGGACACCCAGCTGCCCGACCTTTCTTGGCTGAAATTAGCCAAGGAAATTCATGCCGATTCGAGCCTGGCCAGTCTCAAGACCGCCGGGCTCCTGCCCATCACCGAATTTCGGCGTCCGGCCTCCGCTTCAGTCGAGCGATTCGACGGCCAGGTCTTCAAGCCGGTCAAACAAATGCAGCTGTTCAACTGCCTGCTTTCGCTCTGCGGCAAGCCCAAGGCGGCTGAGGCGGCCTCGGCCGGCACCGTCGTGAAACCGGAGGTTTCTTCCCTTTCGGCCACGCTTCATTTCAAGCAACCGATGCGCATCCTCGTGGCTGAAGATAATGAAATCAATCGCCGGGTGGCCTTGCTGATGCTCGAGAGAACCGGATGCCGCGCCGACTTCGTGAGCAACGGCCAGGAGGCGGTCGATGCGGTGAAACGGACCCCTTACGACGTGATCCTGATGGATTGCCAAATGCCGGTCATGGATGGTTTTGAGGCGACCCGCCAAATCCGCCAGTGGGAAACCACGCAAATCGGACTGCCCACCATTCGCATCATCGCCATGACCGCCAATGCGTTCCGTGAAGATCGCAACCTATGCCTGGCGGCCGGCATGGACAGCTATGTCAGCAAGCCGATGCGCATCGAAAGCCTCCGCAGCGTGCTGCAGGAGTATCTCGATACCCCGCCGAAGACGGCGCCCGCCGGGCGCTGACCGCCGGCAGCGCGCCGGACTTCGCCTCTACGCGCTTAACCCGTCCTACCCGTCCATCGCCTTTCTCATGGCTCGGGCGCGCGGTCGGGAGGAGCTGCGTCCTGCTTGCGCAACGGTCTAAGGCCTCGGATAAAATCTTGATAGCTCGTCTGCAAAGTAAAGGGCACCGTGATCGTGGCCAATGCGCGAACCCGCGGCGACCCGCACAATGTAAAAGGGGGAACGCTGTTGGCCACGACCGAGCCCGCGCCGATGACCGCCCCTTCACCGATTTCCAGGCTCAGTCCGCCTGAGCAGGTGATCAAGCTTCCCGCGCCGATGACCACATTCTTTCCGATGATCACCCGGCCGGGCCCGCGGGTATGCGCCACGATCGTGGATCGAAGTCCGATCAGCGCGCCTTCGCGCAATTCGATAGCCTCCGGATATTCGTTGTCCAAATACACTTCGTCCCCGATGAAAACACCGGTGGCCACGCGCACGCCGCGCAAACGGTGAAGCATGGGCCGCAGGGTGGTCGCCCCGGGAAGGAATCTGGCCAGGAGATGCAATAGCCGGTTGGACGCGCGGCGTGGAAGTTCTCGAATCATAGGTGGCGAATTTTGAATGCGGGAAAAGATCTGGCCGCGACAACGTCGCTTGGCTGCGCTCGATAGCCGCAAACAACGGATGCCTTTCCGGATGAAAAGGTAGGATGCATCCGGTCTAGAGCGATCGTCGGCCAAAGCCCAACAAGCCGGTGGCCACCAACGTGCCATCGACTTTCACGCTGCCCTCGACGACCGCCAGGTCTTGGACAAGTTTGAGGATTTTGACGTCGATCTCCATCCGGTCGCCGGGCACGACCGGAACGAGAAATCGCATGTTATTGATGGTGCCGAGAACGAGGAATTCGCCCGGTTTCAGGCCGGCCCCCGTCATTTTCGAAAAGAGAATCGACGCGGCCTGGCCAATGGCCTCCACGATAAGGGTTCCGGGCATGACGGCCCGATCGGGAAAATGCCCAAGAAACTGCAGTTCGTTCCCCGTCACGTTCTTGATCGCCAGGATGCGTTTTTCGGGCTCCATCTCGACCACGCTGTCAATCATCAGCATGGGGAATCGTTGCTTCAGCAGCGTCCGGACTTCCTCAAAGTTCATCATTGGCTTGGTCATGGGGCGAGGGTTTCGGCGGCGTTAACGGCGGTGCAAGATCATGGCCGTGGCGCGGGGCAAAAACCGGTTGCCCGGCAGCGCGCGGCCCGCATCCGAAACCAACCACGAGGCGCGCAAGCCCGCCGCCTCGGCCATCTGCATGGGCTGGCTCTCTTGATTGTATTCATAGACGTGATCGCGCTGCGGAGATTCGATCGCCGTGCTAAAATACACCAGGCCGTCTTTCGAGACCATCCGGCCCATCGCGCTAAAGAGCGGCTTCGGATCGGGCAGATGTTCGGCGAGCATCGCCGAGATGATGCCTTGGTAGTTTGTCTGGCTCGCGGAACCGTCCGTTTGCAAGGCATCCCTGGTGGCGAACTTGACCCGGCCCGAGTGCCCCGAGACCGGCAGAAGACGGTCGGCAACGGCGATGGCCGGCGGACTGATGTCCACCCCTTCGACCTGGATGTCCGGACGTTCCTCCGCGGCCAGCAGGCTGAGGACGCCATGGCCGCACGCTAGCTCGATCACGCGGGCATTTTTCGGCAAACGCCGGAGAAAGTTGTTCCGGAACAGCGCCAAGTGGTTCACCATGGAGGGCCAGAAGGCGTAGATGAGAATGGCCGCCCACATGTAAGGGACCATATAGCCTTCATCCTCGTAGACACCCGACATGATCTCCGGCATGGCTTCGGGCGAGTAGCGCCCGGCGCGCTCATAGATCTGCTGGGCTTGGGCCACTCCGTAGCAGTATTTCGCATAGCCTTGGGCGGCCTCGTCAAAAGCCTTATCTCCGTAGGCGGCTTCGGCCCATCGGGCCAGGGGATCCAACAGCCAGGAGCATAGCTCCTGATTGGCGGCAACGGTCGCCCGCGCGCCAGGCGCGAGCATCCGGGCTTTCCGATCCATCGCTTCCAAGAATGCATTTGCTTGTTTCATATAAAATATTCGTTTTGCGGTTTCATTCTTAATTCTGTGAAGGCACGTGACGAACCACCCGCACCATGGGACGGATCAAATCCACGCCGTCCCAAGGGGAACCGAAGACGTGCATCCGGCCCAGCTTTACGATGCGATCCACGCCCCGGCGGCCGGCCGCTTGGGCCAGGGCGTTTTCCTTTTGGGCATCGCCTACGGCCAAACCCAAGGTTTGCACCGTGCCGTCGAACTTGGCGATGGCCTCCAGCAAATCGTTCACGACCAAAACGCTGAGCGTCCGGCCTTGAGTCGGCGGCGGCATGTCCGAACCTTCTCCGACCAAGAGAGTCCAATCCGGCGACGGGGAAAACCAGGCTTTGTTCCCCGGGTTGCCCAGAAGCCAGGTGGCGCGGGCCAGACAAATAGCCGAAGTCAGCGCCGGGTGAATTTCGCGGCGCGGATGCGCCCGGTTCTCCGTCTCGAAGGCTTGCTTGAGCTCCTCCACAAACGGACCGACCTCGCCCGCCCCGCGCTCGAGAAACAAAACTTGCGGAGACGAACAGGCCTGTTGGTCAAATGGCCAGACATCGCGGGCGATCCGCTGACACCAGGCCGCCCTTTCGGCCGGCGCGGCCCACACCTCGGCGTCCATCGCCGCCGCCGAGAGCCGTGGCCCAAAAACAGCCAGATGGGCCCAACTCGGAAAAGGCAGCGCGCGGATTTGCGAGACTGCTTCGGCCCCGCCCCAAATCATGGCGCCGTCCACGTTCCGCGCCATGGCCGCCTGGAGGTCGTCGCGCGCATGGTCGAAAGAAACCAACGCCACCCGGCCGGTCAACAGGCCGGACGGATCGACCGCGACCAATCTTTCCATCAACCGCCGGGTGACATCGACGAGCCCGCTCGGCACGCGCACCAAACAGCCGTTGCCGCCGAGCAACGCGCACGTCATGGACAGCACAGGTTGAATCTCGATATTTCCGGCGGGCCAATGGCCCACCAGTCCTACAGGGAACGCCTTGAGCCGGGCCCGGCCCTCTTCGCGCCAGCCGTCGTTCAAAGCCTCTCGTCCCAGTTCGCGTTCGAGAATAGGCTCCAGCGTTCCCTGGCGAAGCCAGAGCCGAAGAAATGCCGTTCCCGGAAGCGACTCGATTCCGTCTCCTGTCAGAGCCGCCGCCCACCGTTCAAATAAATCCAGCATCGTCCGCACAGGTAAAACGTGGTCGAGTGCGATCTCGCGCAGTCGTGCGGCCGTCCGCACAATTGCTTCCGGAGCGTCCACCGTCTGGATAAGATCACTCATGCGATTTAGCCACCGCCGTTGGGCGGCTGCGCAGGGTTTCGACATTGCCACAGCCCCTGACCTCGGCCTTCGGTGCGCGGCTGACAAACCGGAAAGCGAGGCCCCGTCTTCCGCATGGGCAGCCGTCGGGCCGGATCACCTCGGCGATATCCTCGGTCAGCACCAGAAATCCCGGGAAACTGGTGGGCAATACGCTGCAGATCTGGAGGAGCCCGCGCTGGCCCGCCGCGACCGGCTGGAGCGTCAGGGGATCCCGGACGATCACGCCGGCAAAGACGGGGACGTGCTTGTTGCCCTGCTCGCAATCGGGATAAACGACCCCGACGTTTTCCACCATGCCATAAAAGTCGACCACCCGGTCGGGCGCGCAACCGAACGCCGCCGCCACGCCTCGCGCAAAGACCTCTTTGGTGACCGCTTGTTGCTGCAGTCGCTTCCACCCGCCGCTATGCAATACGCGCGCCTTCGGCAAATTGAGCGTGAGGCCTTTTGCTTCAAGCCCCTTCACCAGATGATTCCAAAGCACATAAGTGAAGCCGTAGACCAGCACCTCCGCGTCTTTCCATTGGGCGGCAAAGTCGAAAAGTTTGTCCAGCTCGAGCGTCAGATTGCCGTCGGCGTCGCTGCCCAAACAGCACACCACGTCGGTGGCAAATGACCGGAGCCCCTGGATGGCGGCTCCGCGCGCGCCGAGTTCGCCGCCGCCGGCCAGCGTAGCCGGCGTATCGACGACCAGATAAGGCCGACGGGCCGGGCCGATAAAGTCCCGGATGATCGTCATCACTCCCTTGGTCATTCGCTTGGATGTCGCCGCATCCAAGACGACGCGGCTGGGTACTTGCCCGGTCGTCGCGCTGGACGCCAGCGTCCGGGTGATTTCACTGCGCTCGATCAGGGCGAGCGGCGGCTGGGTCTTGAAGACGCCCACCGGCAAATAAGGCAGATCGGCGACACACGTCGCGGTGCGATAGTCCATCGGCCAGCTCTCGACGTAATGGCGGAAAGAACCGCTGCGCTCGCAAGCAAAGGCCAGTTCCTTCTGGAGAAGCGCGAGCAGAGCCGAGTCATGTAAATCGGCCTCAAGCCGGTAAGGCTCGCCGGCCAGCAGCGGGCGGATCCGTTCCTCGATTTCCGTAAGCGAGCTCATGCCGATGTCTTTAGCCGATGGCGGGCAATTTTGCCGTTTGCCGTCTTGGGCAGTTCCGAGACGAGATTCACCGCGCTGCAAGTCCATTGCGGCGGGATCGCCCGGCGAATCCGCTCCGGCAAATCGCCGGCACCGTTTTCCGGCACGACGAAAAGCGCCAGCGCCTCGCCGGCTTCGGGATGCTGCACGGAGGAGGCGGCACATTCGTGAACGCCGGGCGTGGCGGCCACCCTGGCCTCCACTTCGGCAAAACTGATCCGGACGCCGCGGATTTTCATGAACTCGCCTTGCCGGCCTTCGATCCACAGGAAGCCTTCGCGATCGACCGACCCCACGTCTCCCGTCCTGAGCCAGCCGTCGCAAAATTTCCGCGCCGTCTCTTCGGCGTCTTCGAAGTAGCCGGCGCAGATCGAAGGGCCGGCGACCCAGATTTCGCCGGTTTGTCCCGTGGGCAGCTCATGGCCGGCCTCGTCGACGATTCGCAGAGTGAGATTATCCAACACGGTCCCGACGCTGCCCATTTTTTCCTCCAAGCGGTCGGGTGACAGGCAGCTGATGCGTGCGGTGGCCTCGGTCTGGCCATACATCACAATAAATTGGGCCGCCGGGACCGTATCGCGGATCGCCCGGATGCTCGGCGGGGCAAGGGCGCCGCCCGCCTGGAGAAAACGGCGCAAACCGGGCAAGGGAATGGAGCCCAGGCTCGAGCGACCGGCCAGAATATTATATACGGTCGGCACCCCGGCAAAGGTGGTGCAGGCGTGGGTATTGATCGCTCGTAGCACTTTGTCCGGAAACATGAACCGCGAATCGTAGACGACCCCTCCTCCCTGAAAGAGATGGGTGTGGATCACGCTGGCGCCAAAGCAATAATTGAGCGGAAGAATCAGCATCGCCCGCTCGTCCGGGCCCAAGGCTTGGCTCCGGATGATCGCCGCGGTGTTGGCCATCAGGTTGGCGTGAGTCACGCGCACAAGTCGCGGCACGCCGGTCGAACCCGAAGTGGGCATCAGGGCCGCGAGATCGGTCTCGGCGCGCGGCGCCGGGGATGGCGAAGGATCGGCGCAAGCGGCGAACCGCCCGCTAAAATGAAAGACTCCGGCCGGCTTGGTCCACCCGCATGAATTCGCACAGCCGGCCCAGACCGCCTTGGCTCGCGTCTTTAAGCAGAGCGACGGGCCCGACGTAGCAAGAAAACGTTCATCGACCGGAATCGGGACCAGACCCGCATACATTGCGCCCAAATAAGCCACGGTGCTGTCCGGGTTCAGACTGCAACCGATCAGCACCGGATCGCCCGACTGCAGTCCACCGGACAGGAAACCGGCCGCGGCACCCACGATCAGGCCGCGGATGTCTCCAGACGAAATTGTTTCTCCCGTGGCCGCATCGATCAAAAGCGAGTTCGGCCCCAAGCGTCGGACCAGTNGCCCCGCAAAATTCAATTCTGCGGATTCCTTCGCTTTCTCACGACGGTCGGTGGAGTCCATTTCGTTTAAGATGAAAAGGGGTGCAAGCCCACGGGCGAGGCCAAGGTTAGCCTCGAGATCCGTCGGCTAAGCTTTTTTCGCCCGCTTGGCCTCCACGATCCGGACGATCTGGCGCACGTTTTCCATTTCCATGACTTCGTCCACATCGAAGCTCAGGCCCAGGCCCCGCTCCAGATTGCTGACCAGCGCCACATGGCCCATGGAATCCCAAGCCGGAATGTCGCCGGGCTTGGTCTCAATGGTTATAGACTCGACCTCGAAGGTCGCTTTGAAGGCGTTCTGCACGGCGAGCATTAGGTTTTCCATAGGTAATTCTTTTTTTGGTTTTGACTGAGGTTAAAAATAAAGCGGCGAGCCGCGGCCTCGTTGCAGGGAACGGGAGGCGGGGTCAGCACCAGGAAGCAATGCTAGCGCCACCATCGACCACCAATGTGTGGCCATTGACGCCCGCGGCCGCCGGCGAACACAGGAACCGGACGGCCTGGGCCACTTCCTCCGGAGTGACAAGCCGCCCAAGCGGCGATCGCTTGGCCGCCTCCGCCAGCTTGGCTTCACCGCCCGGGATCACTTTCCACGCCTTGGTGGCGATCGCTCCCGGGGCGACCACGTTGGTTCTGATTCCACGGGGTGCGAGTTCGACCGCGAGATGCCGGGCCAATGATTCCAGCGCGCCTTTTGATGCGCCCACGACCGCGTAATCGGGCACCGCGCGCGAAGCGCCGGGCGAGCTCAGGGCGACGATGCTGGCGCCGACGGAAAATTTTGGCAGCAGCAGCTTCACCAACGCAAAAAAGGACCGGACATTCAGCGCGAGCGTCCAATCGAGATGTTGGACCGTGAGTTCGGCCACGGGTCGATGGGCGCCGATCGCCGCGCAATGCACCAGCCCGCAAAGAGGCACGCCGACGTTTTCCACGGCGGTCACGGCCAATTTCAGGCCTTCCGGTGTCGTCAGATCGGCGCGGCACAAATCAAGCCGAAGCTTTTCCGTGTCCGCCAGGGATTTCAACTCGCGGGCCGTGGTCTCGTTTCGGAGATAGTTCGCGATGACATGCGCGCCGGCGCGGGCGAATCCGATTGAAATTGCGCGGCCGATGCCCCGGGTGCCGCCGGTAATTAAAAAGGCTCCCGCCAGGGCATCTTCGGACGAGTTTGCGAATGGCTTTGAGTCGGGCATGGAGAGTCGGCTAAGAGCCGTTGTTTCGAAGCGGCTTGGCCGCCGAGCGCCGCCGCCGCTTCGTCCAGCGCGACCAGCATGAGGCGCCGCGATCGCGGGTCTCCGCCAGAATCTTGCGGGCCGCCGGCCAGCAACGAAACCGCGGCGCCCGGACGCTTCGATAGTCGATCGG
>JBEKQH010000047.1:0-8647 GCA_049519915.1 Opitutaceae bacterium | reverse complement strand
GTCTTCGTAGCCTGCCATTGGCGCCGGACGATTTTGCCGCCCCCCTCGAAACGGCGACTCGTATTCTTCAGCAGTTTGGTTTTAAAACCTAATCTCATGGCTTCAGGCATGGTTTATCTCGTCGGCGCCGGTCCGGGCGATCTCGGTCTCGTGACCTTGCGCGCGCGCGAGCTCATCGGGTCGGCCGATGTGCTGGTCTACGACTATCTGGTCCATCCCGAAATGCTCGCGTGGTGCCGCGCGGACTGTGAAACGATCTACGTTGGAAAACGTCCGCATTGGCATGCGGTGCCGCAGGACGACATCGAGAAACTTCTCGTGGAGAAAGCCCGGGCCGGAAAGAACGTGGTGAGGCTCAAAGGCGGCGATCCGTTGGTCTTCGGGCGCGGGGGCGAAGAAGCGCGGCACTTGGCGGCGGACAAGATCCCCTTTGAGATTGTCCCGGGTGTGACCGCCGCGCTCGCGGCGGGGGCGTATGCCGGCATTCCGTTGACCCAGCGCAGCACGAGTTCCGCGCTGATTTTTCTCACCGGACACGAGGACACCCAAAAACACGAGCAGCCGATCGACTGGCGCAGCTATGGCGCATTGAAAAATGCCACGCTGGCGATTTACATGGGCATGGGCCACCTGCGGCACATTCTGGACGAGCTTATGGCGGGCGGCCTCGCGGCGGAGACTCCCGCCGCCGCCGTGCAATGGGCCTCGCGCGGCTGCCAGCGGAGCGTCACCGGCACGGCCGCCACGCTCGCCGGCCTGGTGGAAAACGAACAGCTCGGAGCGCCCGCCATCGTGTTTGTCGGCGGGGTGGTGCGCGACCATGCCGCCACCGATTGGTTTGAGCGCCTGCCGCTTTTCGGCCGCCGCATTGCGGTGACCCGCGCACGGGAGCAGACCAGCGCCTTGCGCGCCCGG
This sequence comes from Opitutaceae bacterium, assembly GCA_049519915.1. GTDB lineage: Bacteria > Verrucomicrobiota > Verrucomicrobiia > Opitutales > Opitutaceae > DASRHD01. The sequence goes on along the minus strand of JBEKQH010000047.1, from coordinate 7,732 downwards.
CTGGAACTGCTCGGGGCGGAAGTGCTTGAGCTGCCGCTGATCCGGGTGTCGAAGAAGGTCGACCGGGCTGTGCGCGACGATGTTTTTGCCGGACTGGGCAGCTATGACTGGCTGGTTTTCACCAGCGCCAACGGGGTGCGGTTTTTCTTCGAGGAATTTTTCGAGAAGTTTTCCGACGTGCGCTCGCTGGGCTTCATCCGCATCGCCAGCGTCGGCGAAACCACGTCGTCGATGCTGACCTCCTTGCGTCTGTGCGCCGATCTCATCCCGGCGACGGCCACCTCCGCGGCGTTGGCCGACGAATTGGTGGCCACCGGCAGTCTCGACAGCGCGAAGGTCCTGGTTGTCACCGGTAACCTCAACCGGCATACCCTGGTCAAACGGCTCGAGGCCGCCCGCGCCATCGTGGATACTTTGGCGGTTTACCAAACCGAGAAGGCCGATCTTTCCATCGATCCTGCGGCCGCGGACTTTCGCCAGCACGGCGCGGACGCGATTTTATTCTCCAGCTCGTCCACGGTAGAATCGTTTGCGGCCCAGGCCGCCGCACTCCAACTGGCGGAGGGCGCCCGCCGGCCGCTGACCGGCAGCATCGGTCCGCAGACGGGCGAGTCGATGAAAAAGGCGGGGATCCCGGGGGACTTTTCAGCGAAGACGCCGTCGCTCGACAGCCTGGTGCAGGCGCTGGTCAAAAAGCTTAAGTCGTGAATTCAAGATGTGGCCGGCCTCGCTGAGGCCGATGCCGGGTTCACCCGACCCCGGTCACATTGCCAGAGCGCGACGCACGGATTGGGTTGAGCTATTCGCGATTATCCGCGTAATCCGCGGTGATAAAATGAAAGTCCCTTTTCTCGATCTTTCACTGCAACACAAGGCGGTCCGCGAGCAAATTCTCGCCGCCCTGGCGGCGACCTACGATGCGTCGCGCTTCATTCTCGGCCGGGAAGTCGAGGAGTTCGAAAAGAATTTCTCCTCCGTGCTGGGCTATCCGCGCGCGCTGGGCATGAACAGCGGCACGTCGCCGCTGCATGTCGCCTCGGTCTGCGGCGGTTTCGGGCCGGGCGACGAGGTCATTACGACGCCGTTCACCTTCATTTCGTCGGCCTGGGGCATCAGTTACGTCGGCGCCAAACCGGTTTTCACCGATATCGAGGAGGATACCTTTAATCTCGATCCGGCCCAGATCGAGGCCGCGATTACGGCGCGCACCAAGGGCATCGTCGTCGTGCACCTATTCGGCCAGCCGGCGCGGATGGACGACATTATGGCCATCGCCCGCCGCCACCATTTGTTCGTGGTCGAAGATTGCGCGCAGGCGGCCGGCGCGCGTTACCAGGGAACACCAGTCGGCCTGGCCGGCGATGCCGGCACCTTCAGCTTTTATCCGACCAAGAACCTGGGCGGATGCGGAGAGGGCGGGGCGTTTGTTTCCAAAAACGATCGTGTGTTCGAGCAGGCGCGCCTGCTGCGCAATCACGGATCGACCCAACGCTACCATCACGACATGGTCGGATTCAACTTCCGCATGGACGGCTTTCAGGGCGCCGCGCTCAACGTCAAGTTGCCGCATTTGGCCGAGTGGACCGCCCGCCGGCGCGCCATCGCCGCGCGCTATCGCGCCGGACTCAAACTCGCCGAGGTGCGCCTGCCGGGGCAACCCAGCTATGGCGAATCGGTCTATCATCAATTCACGCTCCGGCATCCGCGCCGCGACGCGTTGCGGGAGCATTTGGCGAAGCATGAAGTCGGAACCGACTTGATTTATCCCATCCCGTTGCATTTGCAAAAGGTCTATGCCCCGTTGGGGGGTCGGCGCGGCCTGCTTCCGGTGGCTGAACGCATTTGCGACACCTGTCTCAGCCTGCCGATTTTCCCCGAGCTGACCGATGCGCAGGTGGACCATGTGATCAGGACGGTAAATTCGTTTTGATTCACCCCAAAGGCACAAAGGACACGAAGATTTGCAGGAGTCGCTTCTTTGTGTTCCTAGTGACCTTGAGGTGAACTTAATCTGATGATCGTCGATCTTCGTCTCAAAGTCTGCGGTCTCACGTCGCTGGCCGATGCGGAATTTGCCGACCGCTGCGGCGCCGATTATCTGGGCTTCATTCTTCATCCGCCGTCGCCGCGCGGGGTGACGCTTGCGCAATTTCGCGCGATGCAGGGCCGGTGGTCGCCGGGCAAGAAGGTCGCGGTGTGCGTGATTCCGTCCGTGGCCGATTTGCGGGCCTATGCCTTGGCCGGCGCCGATTTTTTCCAGATCCATTTCCCTCCCGACACGCCGTTGGAGACCTTGCGCGATTGGTCACAGGCGGCGGGCCCGGACAAACTCTGGCTCGCTCCCCGGTTGCCGCCGGGCTTCGACGTGGCGCCGGCTTGGCTGCCGCTGGCGGAAACCTTCCTCTTGGATGCCTTTCACCCGGAACGATTCGGTGGGACCGGGGAAACCGGCGATTGGCAAAAATTCGCGCGGCACCAACGGAGCCATCCCCAAAAAACATGGATTCTGTCCGGCGGGCTCAATCCCGGAAATATCCAGGAGGCCCTCGGCCGGAGCGGCGCGAACTTCGTCGACGTGAACAGCGGGGTCGAATCCGCCCCGGGCGTTAAAGATCGCGCGAAGCTGGAGCGATTGGTCGCGGCGATCCAACGCGCGCGCGGGTAAAGGGCGATGTTGGGCCCGGCGGGTCGGCGGTTCCGGCGGCCAGGACGAAGACGAATTCTCGGTTCGCGTTTTTGAAAATTCCGTTGTGAATCGGGTCGCTTGAACTCGCGCTAGAATCCGCAGCGAGAGGTCCGCAAATTTTTTGTGCGCACGAAAATTAAATTTTAGTCGTGCTACTGTACGAAAAATATACGAAACTTCGTCATGGCCACAAAAAAAACCGCCAAGAAAAAGGCGAAGAAGTCTGCCAAGAAGAGCAAAAAGTGACGTTCGCGTCGTTTGCTCATTCTTATTTCAAGCACCGGCTGCAAGGCCGGTGCTTTTTTATCGGGAATATTTCGTGCCTGGAACCGACCAATGAACTTTCCTGGTAGGGCGCGTTGCTAACGCGCCGGTCGCCTCTGGATTGTCATCCAGAGACCCTGAGCAAGCCGCTGCGCGGCTTGCCTGGAACAGGCCAATGAACGGTTTCGCGCGGCAGCGCGGGTGGAGCGCGTTGACCTCAACGCGTTGAGAGCGTCTTGAGGTCAAGCCGCTCCACCTATAAAGGCTGAATTCGTGCGCAAGTGGCATCCGTTCATTGGCAGCCCGTGGGCAAAGCCCGACGGGCTCCTGATGCATTGAAATGGCGCGGGTGTCCCTTATGCTGTCCCCATGCCCACTATCTACGAAAAAATCCGTGGCGATATTGTCGCCGCCATGAAAGCTCACGACACCGGCACGGCAACCATTCTCCGCACGACCGATGCGGCGATCCAACGCGCGGCGATGGACCAGAACAAGCCGATTGACGACACGCTCGTCATCACCGCGCTCCGCAAGGCGGTCAAGAACCTGACCGATGCCAAGGCGGAGTTCGCCCGGGGCGGCCGGGGCGATCTGGTGGCGGCCAATGAGGCGGAAATCAACCTGCTGGGGAAATATCTGCCCGCGGGGCTTGAGCCCGCCCGCCTGGAGGCCTTCATTGCCGAGGCCATCCAATCCACCGGCGCGCAGTCCAAGAAGGACATGGGCAAGGTGATCGGTGCGCTCAAACAGCGGCCCGAAGCGCCGCTGATCGATTTCAGCGCGGTCAGCAAGATGATCCAGGCGAAGCTGCCGTAAGCGCCCGATGTTTCCGGCCGCGGGCCGGCCAGGCGCGTTGCTAACGCGCCGAAGCCGGACTCTGCCGATAAAACGACCGCAAACGGCCTCTCAACCGCCGCGCACCGGTGTCACGAGAATGCAATTCGAAGCGCCCAAGCTGAGGGAGATCGACCGGCCGCCCGATCGCTTCACGGTGATAAGTCCGGAGGCCGTGTTCCGCTGGGTTACGCTCACCTGCGCTTCGGGCGAGAGACCATTGGCTTCCACGAACTGCAAAAATTCGGTGGATTGGTCGGTCACCCGCACGACTCGCAGCGGTTTGCCGATGGCGCAGTTCGCCAGGGTGACATAAACTTGCGCGGGCATCTGGCCGCTGGAGCTGGGAATGGGGTCGCCGTGCGGATCGCTGGTGGGATAACCGAGCAGGGCGTCGAGCCGCGCCAGCACGGCGTCCGAAATGGCATGCTCGAGCTGCTCGGCCTCGATGTTCACCTGAGACCAATCCATCTTGAGCACGTTGACCAGAAACGTTTCCACGAGCCGGTGTTTGCGCAGGACGTTGAGCGCGACCCGCTTTCCGGCGTCGGTCAGCTTCACGCCTTGCCGGGGATGGTGGCGGGCAAAGCCCCCTTCGGCGAGCGCCTTGACCATCGTGGTCACCGTGCCGGGCACGACGGCCAGCGACGTCGCCAGCGCTCCCATCGAGACAAGGCCGTCGCCGCTTTCGGAAAGCAGGAGGATGTGCTTGAGGTAATTTTCGACCGTGCTGCTGGCCATGGAATTATTCGATGGGGCGGTTAAATCGATTACAATAATGAAACCCACCGGTTTCCCAGGGCAAAGTTTCGGTACAGCCCTCTCATGGGCCGGTAAATACCCTGACCGCGTCGTGCAGGGCGCCCGGCAGGCTGTAAAAGTCCAATCCGGTGATGATAAGGCAGGAGGCCCAGCCGGTGACCAATAAAAACGGGCCTATGCGGCCGTCGCCCATGTAACGCTTTGAACCGGCGAACGCCAGCAGTGGAATCATGGCCAGGGGCAGCTGGATCGCCAGGACGACCTGGCTCAGGGTGAGCAGGTCGGTGACACTGTTGTCGCCCCGCAGCGCAATCAGGAGGATGGCGGGTGTGATCGCGCACAGGCGCGTCACCAGCCGCCTGATCCATGGCGCGATCTGCCAGTGCATGAACCCTTCCATCACCACCTGTCCGGCGAGCGTGCCGGTGATGGTGCTGCTCTGACCGCTGGCGAGGAGGGCAATCGCGAACAGGAGGCTCGCCGCGACCTTGCCGACGAGGGGAGCGAGCGTCACATACGCGACTTGGATCCAATCGGAATCGGAGGAAAATGTGATCACCTGCCCCGATGAGAGGGTGACCCGGTCGTGTCCAAAAAAGACGACCGCGGCCAGGACCAGGATAGCCGCGTTGACGAAAAACGCGATGGAGAGAGCAACCGTCGTATCAATCGTATTGTAACGCACGGCTTGGCGGATCGATGCCGGGTCCTTTTTCAAACGGCGGGATTGAACCAAAGCCGAATGGAGATAAAGATTATGGGGCATGACCGTGGCCCCGATGATGCCGACGGCCAGGAGGACCAGGTCCTTGTTGCGGATAAAGGAGGATAGGTCGGGCGCGAAAAGCCAGCCGGCCATCTCCGGGAAATTGGGGTGGGTCTCCGGGAAAACAAAAATTTCGACGAAATAGCATACGCCAATGGTGGCAATCAGCACCAGGACCACCGCTTCGATCAGGCGCATGCCGAATCGTTGGAGGGAGAGCAGAAGCAGGACGTCGAAGGCGGTGATGAGGACGGTGGTCAGCAACGAAAGGCGGGGAAACAGCAGGTGCAGCGCCACCGCGCTGCCCAGCACCTCGGCGAGGTCGCAGGCGGCGATCGCAATCTCGCAGCTCAGGTAGTTCGGCCAGCGGGTCCAGGCGGGGAGGAAATCGCGGCAGCATTGGGCGAGGTCCTTGCCCGTAACGATGCCGAGGCGCGCGGAAACGATTTGCAGAACAATCGCCATCGCGCTGGAAAGCCCCACCACCCAGAGCAAGGTGTACTTGAATTGGGCTCCGGCCTGGAGATCTGTCGCCCAATTGCCGGGATCCATATAGCCCACGCTGACCAGCAAGGCCGGCCCGGCAAAGGCGAGATATTGCCGCCACGCCCGCGCCGAAGGGGAAGGCAGGTCGACGCTGCTGTGCAATCCCTCTAGCGAAAGCCCACGGCGGGAGGCCTTGGGCGGGGTCTCGGGCCCGGCTGGGCGGGGATGCTCGGTCTCGGTACTCATGCCGAATATTAGAAATAACAATTTTGATCAGTCAAAGACAAAATCGACTATTCCTAAAACCTGCGTTTCGGGGGGGGCGAATTCCGCGTCTCGATCCGGAAACTCCGCTGGAACCGGGTGACGGTCTTCAAAAGATCGGGTTCGGCGGTCAGAAGCGGATTGGCGCTGGGAGGGACTTGAAACTTGGCGTTCGCGGTATTTTCAGCTGGGCTGGGCGCCGGTTGTTTGGACTTCGCCCTTCGTCATTCTTAATTCTTCATTCGTCGTTTTCCTCCATGCCCGTCGTCGACGCCCATGTGCATCTCTATCCGTCCGAACTCAACCGCGACCCGGCCGCTTGGAGCGCGTCGACGGGCGAGGCCCACTGGGGCCGGCTTTGCAACCGGCAACGCCGGGACGGCCGGCCGGTCCAGGGTTTTCCTTCGGTGGATCAATTGTTGCGCGACATGGACGCCGCCGGCGTGGCCCGCGCGGTCTTGCTCGGCTGGTATTGGGAAAAGCCGGAGACGTGCGCCTGGCACAATCGTTTTTATGCCGGCTGCGTGCGCGCACACCCCGACCGTCTCGCCGCTTTTGGCGTCGTTCATCCGGCGGCCGGCCGCGCGGCCACCCGGGCTGAGGTGCGCCGGGCGCGCGATGACGGCCTGATCGGTCTCGGCGAGCTTTCCCCGCATTCGCAGGGCTATGGCGTCGACGATCCGGCGTTTCGCGAAGCTCTCGCGTTGGCCGGCGAACTGCATCTGCCGGTCAATTTTCACGTCACGGATCCGATGGGGAAAAGTTATCCCGGCCGGGTGGCGACGCCGCTGGCCGATTTTGTGCGTCTGGCGCGCGAGTTTCCTGGCACGACCTTCCTTCTTTCTCATTTGGGCGGCCTGCTGCCGCTGGCGGAGCCGGCGGCGAAGTCGCGGCCTAATCTTTTTTACGACACGGCGGCACTGCCGCTGATCTATGGGCCTGATGCCATCCGTCGGATGCTCGACGCGGTGGGAGCCGAACGGGTGCTGTTTGGCTCGGATTATCCGCTGATTTTGTTTCCGCGTGAGGAAACCGAACCCGGCCTTGGCAAATTTCTCGCGCAGCTTTCCAAGGCCGATCTCACGGCGGCCGAAAGCGCGGCCATGCTCGGAGGCAATGCCGTGCGGCTGTTCGGCCTGCCCGTTGCTAACCGCGAATGATCGCGAATGGCTGCGAATTTGGGTGGGGTGGTCTGGTCTCAACCGTCGACCTCATCAAGAGCCCTTGAGACTGGAATCGGCGGTCATTCCTTGCTGCGGACTTTTTTCGGGTTTTTGCCCGGGCGCTGGTCAAAAAGTTCCGGGTTGTGTCGGCCTCCTATTTTTCAATGCCGACACGACTCCTTTCGGAGCGTTATCGCAGTTTCACGGTCCACAGTCACATAGCGGGCGGGCCTGCCTCTCTGACTCAAGCCTCGCGCCAAGGTTCAAAACTATCCACCGCTCCGATAAAATTATTTATCTCTCCCCTCAAATGGCGGAGCCATTTGTTAAGGAGTCCGTAGGCGAAGCCCGACGGGCTCCTAGGCAGGCGGCTCCACTTTGGACCGCGATAGGCATTTTCCGCTTTGCGTTCCAGTGTCTTTGCGCGAACGTTCCCGCCGTATGACCCCGGAAGCCAAACTCAATGAACTCGGTCTCGAACTGCCGGCTACCCCGCCGCCGGCC
>JBEKQH010000046.1:0-8682 GCA_049519915.1 Opitutaceae bacterium | reverse complement strand
GGGCCCGTCTTTCCCAGGCCGGAGTTTTTACTCCGGCCTTTTTTGCGCCATGAACCCACACCCTGCCGCCCGTCTCTACCGCGGCACGCCGCGCAATCTGGCCTTTCTCGCCCGCCAGTTGCGCGCCGGCGAGCTGGTCGCCGTGCCGACGGAAACGGTCTACGGGCTGGCGGCCAACGCGCTCGATCCGGACGCTTGCGCCAAGATTTTCCGCGCCAAAGGCCGCCCGACGCAGGATCCGCTTATCGTTCACATCTGTTCGCTCGCACAGCTCGATGGGCTGGCCGAGGCCAATGACGCCTCCCGGCTTCTGGCCAAGAAATTCTGGCCGGGGCCTCTTACGCTCGTGCTGCCCAAAAAATCCGGCGTGCCCGCGATCGTCACGTCCGGCCTGCCCAGCGTCGCCATCCGGATGCCGCGGCACCCGTTGATGCGCCGCTTGCTGCGCTTGTGCGGGCAACCTTTGGCCGCGCCAAGCGCCAATCGGTTCGGCTACGTGAGCCCGACGACCGCCGGGCACGTCCAATCCGGACTGGGCCGAAATATCCGTTTTATCCTGGACGGCGGACCGACCACGATCGGGGTAGAATCGACCATCGTGGACTTGCGCGACCCGCGACGGCCGCGGCTGCTGCGGCCGGGCGCGATCTCCCGCGAGCAGATCGAGACCGCGCTCGGGCGAAAGCTGTCTTCCGCCGGCCGGCTTTCGAAAAAACAAGCCCCCTTGCCCGCGCCCGGTTTGCTGGCGCGACACTACAGTCCGGGCACGCCTTTGATCTTGCACAAAAAAATCTCGCGCCGGGCCGTCGCGAAAAGCAGCGCAGCCGAGGCCTGGCTTTTCTTCGCCCAGCCGGGTAAACTGGCCGGACCGAACCTATTCTGCCTCGACGCGCGAGGTGACGCCCGCCGGGCCGCGCGCAAACTATTCGGCCTCTTGCGCACGCTCGACGCGCATGGATTTAAAAAGATCCACGCCGAACTCGCCCCCGGCCGCGGGCTCGCGGAAGCGATCAACGACCGGCTCCGCCGCGCCGCGGGTTTGGGATAAACCGCGACGCTTCGCGTCGAACGTCCAACACCGAACATCGAACGCCCAACGTCCAAGTCACATGCGCTCCAAGTCAGGTGATTCGCGGCCATTCGCGTTCATTCGCGGTTAAAGGTGTGAATCGGCGGTTTCAGTGCGCGAGCAGGGCTTTAAGCTCCGCCAGCACGCGCTCGTTTTGCGCGCGCTGGCCGACCGTCACGCGCAGCCACTCAGGCAGCCCGTAAGGTTTGAGCGGCCGCACGATCACGCCGCGCCGCTGCAGGGCCTCGAACACGTGTGCGCCGTCGCCGACTTTCACCAGGATGAAATTCGCCACGCTCGGCACAAATGTCAGCCCGAGGGCATGGAACCCGGCTTCGAGCTGACGCAACCCGGCGCGATTTTCGTCCGCACATTTTGTCGCGAATTCCTGGTCGTCGAGCGCGGCCAGCGCCGCCGCCTGCCCGATGGCGTTCGCGTTGAACGGCTGCCGGACCCGGTTGAGCAAAGCGATGAACTCCGCGCTGGCGTAGCCATAGCCGATGCGCAACGAGGCCAGCCCATAGATCTTCGAAAACGTCCGCAGGCAAATGACCTTGCGACCCTCGCGGATGAGCGGACGCAAGTCCGGCGGATTTTCCAAGAATTCCGCATAGGCCTCGTCGAAAGCGAAGACGACGTGGTCCGGCAGCTTGCGCACGAAGGACGCGATCTCCGCCGCGGTGTTGGCCGTGCCGGTGGGATTGTTCGGGCTCGGCAAAAAGACCAGCTTCGTCCTCGGCGTCACCGCCCGCGCCATCGCCGCCAGATCGTGCCGGAAATTCGCCAGCGGCACCTCGACCGCCCGCGCGCCAAAGAGCAGCGCCACGAGCTTATAGACCGCAAACGACGGAAGACCCATGACCACCTCGTCGCCCGGTCCGAGCAACACGTGACCCAGCAGCTCGATGATTTCGTTCGAGCCGTTTCCGACCACAAACTGGTTTGCCTCCATCCCGTAGGTCGAGGCCAGTCTCTGCCGCAGGTCGAAACAACCGCCGTCCGGATAAAGGCTTCCTTGTTCCAGCGCGTGCCGCGCCGCCGCGACAGCGCGGGGCGACGGCCCAAAGGGATTCTCGTTCGAGGCCAGCTTGACGATACCGGCCGGATCGAGACCGAGTTCGCGCGCCACCTCTTCAATGGGCTTGCCCGGTTCATACAACGGCTGCACCAGCACCGATGGCCTGACTAACGACTCGATCTTCATTTTAGGGAGTGAATCTGCAAAGCCCATACCGCTAATGGCCGGACGAGCGCAGCGCAAGGCGGAGTCGAGGGGGCCCAGGCGCCGTGCCGCGCAAGCCCGAGGTCGGCCACGCCCGACCAGCCCCAAAAACCCGCAAAAGATGCAACGATTTCCACAATAAATGCGCTACACGAAAAATCGCCAATCGGGCCGCCGGCCTTTATCTTACGTCTTTACGTTTCTATGCATCGCATCGTCGCAAAATCCCAGCTCAGTCCGAACGTCACCCGGCTTGAGGTCGAGGCGCCCCGCATCGCGCAAATCCGCCAACCCGGACAATTCGTGATCGTCCGCCGCGGCCCCGGCGCCGAACGCATCCCTCTCACCATTGCCGACACGAACAAGTCGGCCGGCACCATCGCCTTGGTGATCCAGGCCGTCGGCAAAAGCACCAAGGATCTGGTCGCGCTCAAAGTCGGCGATGCCGTCCAGGACATCTCCGGTCCGCTGGGCATGCCGACCGAAATGATCGAAAAGGGTCGCGCCCTTTGTGTCGGCGGCGGCGTAGGCACGGCCGTCGTTCATCCGATCGCGCAGGGATTGCATGAACGCGGCGTTCACGTCACCAGCGTGATCGGCGGGCGCTCGAAAGAATGGGTCATTCTTGAAAGCGAACTTCGGCGCCTTGGCGACGTGGTCGTCTGCACCGACGACGGCAGTTACGGGCGCAAAGGTTTTGTCACCGACGCCACCAGGGAAATCCTCGCCGCCGGAGGCATTGACATCGTCTACGCCGTCGGCCCGGTGCCGATGATGCGCGCCGTCGCCAATCTCACCCGTCCGTTCGGCGTGCACACCGTGGTCTCGCTCAATCCGGTCATGGTCGACGGGACCGGCATGTGCGGCGGTTGCCGGGTCGAAGTGGGCGGCGAAACCAAATTCGCCTGCGTCGATGGCCCCGAGTTCGACGGCCACAAGGTCGATTTCGACCTGCTCGCCGACCGGCTCTCAACCTACCGCACCCAAGAACAGACGGCCAACACCTGCCGTGAAGGCGAGTGCCTCATCCGTCCGAACGCCTAATTGCCATGACCACGAAGCTGTCTCCCAAGGAACGGATGGCGATCAAGCGCCAGCCCATGCCTGAACAGGACGCCACCGCGCGTTCGCACAATTTCGCCGAGGTCAATCTGGGCCTCTCCGAACATCTCGCCCTGCTTGAGGCGCAACGCTGCATCCAATGCAAGGATCCCAAGTGCGTCTCCGGCTGCCCGGTCCGGGTGAACATTCCGCGTTTCATCGAATTTTTGACCAAGGGCGACCTCCCCGGCGCCGCCCAAAGCCTCCTGGGCGACAATGCCCTGCCATGCGTCACCGGCCGGGTGTGCCCGCAGGAAATCCAGTGCGAGGTCAAATGCGTGCGCAGTCTCAAAAGCGAACCCGTGGCCATCGGTTACCTCGAGCGTTTTGTCGCCGATTGGGCGATGAGGAACCCCGGCGCCATCGCCGCGCGGCCCGCGTCCACCGGGAAAAAGGTCGCGGTGGTCGGCAGCGGTCCCGCCGGCCTCACCGCCGCCGGTGAACTCGCAAAATACGGCCACGAGGTCACCATTTTTGAAGCGCTGCACCAGCCCGGCGGCGTGCTCGTCTACGGCATCCCGGAATTCCGCCTGCCCAAGCTGATCGTCGACAAGGAAGTGCAACGCCTGCGCGACGCCGGGGTGAAAATCGAGTGCAACGTCGTCGTCGGCCGCACGTACACGCTGCCCGAACTGCGGGAAAAGTTCGACGCCCTCTTTATCGCGAACGGCGCCGGCCTGCCGGTCTTCATGAACGTGCCGGGAGAAAACCTGAAGGGCGTCTACTCGGCCAACGAATATCTCACGCGCGTAAACCTCATGGCCGCCTATCAGTTTCCCCAGGCCGACACGCCCGTGCTGGTCGGCAAACGCGTGGCCGTGGTGGGCGGCGGCAACGTTGCCATGGACAGCGTCCGCACCGCCAAACGCCTCGGCGCCGAACAGGCCACGATCGTCTATCGCCGCACCCGCAAGGAGATTCCCGCCCGGATCGAGGAAATGCACCATGCCGAGCAGGAAGGCATTCATTTTGAATTTCTGGTCGCCCCGCTGGAAGTGGTGGGAAACGACAAGAAATGGGTCACGGGACTCAAGTGCGCGCGCATGCAGCTCGGCGAGCCGGATGCCTCCGGCCGGCGCAGCCCGGCGCCGATTCCCGGCTCTGAATTTGTCCTCGACTGCGACGTCGTCGTGGTGGCGATTGGCACCCGGGCCAACCCGCTGCTCACGGCCACGTGCCCCGACCTCAAATTGAACAAACGCGGCAATATCGAGGTCGATGAGGATGGCATGACCAGCCTGCCCGGCGTGTTTGCCGGCGGCGACATCGTGCGCGGCGCCGCCACCGTGATCCTCGCCATGGGCGATGGCAAACGCTCCGCCAAGGCCATCGACGACTACCTGAAGAAAACGGCCGCTAAGTAAACGATTTCGTCCGCAAGGTGGAGCGCGTGGAGCGTCTTGGGGTCAAGCCGCTCCACCTCGGAACGTCGAACGTTGAACTTCGAACGCCGAAGTGATAGCCGCCTCCGCTCTTCAGCGTTCAGCGTTCAGCGTTCAGCGTTCAGCGTTCAGCGTTCAGCGTTCAGCGTTCAGCGTTCAGCGTTCAGCGTTCAGCGTTCAGCGTTCAGCGTTCAGCGGCCGCCGCCTGGCGGCCAAACCGCTTCTTCCATCGCAGCGCCACCGAGACCAACCCGATCAGGACCGGCACCTCGACCAGCGGCCCGATGACGGCCGCAAAGGCCGCGCCGGAATGGAGACCAAACACCCCCACGGCCACGGCAATGGCCAGCTCGAAGTTGTTGCCCGCCGCGGTGAAGGCCAGGGTGGCGGAGCGCTCATAATCTGTGCCGGCGCGCGCGCTCAGCCAAAACGTGGCAAAAAACATGATGGCAAAATAGACCAAGAGCGGCACCGCGACCCGCAGCCCGTCGAGCGGAATACGAAGCACGGCGTCGCCCTTCAGGCTGAACATCACAAAAATTGTGAAGAGCAGGGCCGCGAGGGTGCATGGGCTGACCAGCGGCAAAAATTTCCGATCATACCACTCGATGCCCGCCGCGCCGCGGCGCAACCACCGCCGGCCCAGCCAGCCGCCAAGAAAAGGGATTCCAAGATATATGAACACGCTCTTGGCCACCGCGACGATGGTAATGCTGGAGAGATCCAAAGTCCCGAGTTCCACCCCGATGAGCGGCGGCAGCACTTTCAGGAAAAGCCAGGCCAGCGGCGCATAGCAGACCACCTGGAACAGCGCATTGAATGCCACCAAGCCTGCGCAATATTCGCGACTGCCTTGCGCCAGGTCGTTCCAAACGATCACCATCGCGATGCACCGCGCCAGCCCGATCAAAATCAGCCCGGCAAAATACTCGGGTTGATGCCGCAGAAAAACCACGGCCAGGACAAACATCAGCACCGGCCCCACCAGCCAGTTTTGCACGAGCGAAAGCCCGAGCACCCGCCAGTCGCGGAACACGTCGCCCAACTCCTCGTAACGGACTTTGGCCAAGGGCGGGTACATCATCACAATCAGCCCGATGGCGATCGGCACCGAGGTGGTCCCAATACTCCAAGCCGTCAGGGCTTGCGGAATTTGCGGCCACTGCCGCCCAGCGAGCAGTCCCGCCGCCATCGCCAGGAAAATCCAGAGAGTGAGATAGCGGTCGAGAAAGGACAACCGTCCCAGGAGAGGATGCGTTTTGGTATCCATGGTTTATCGCTGCTTCATCTCGCTTGAACGTCCGCCCTTCACGGCGGACGTAGGTTTGAACGTTTTGCCTATCGCACGACGTTACTTTTTCACCGGCGCCTCGCCCTCGAGTTTATATTCCTCGCCCAAGCGCCGCACCGCGGTCGCATCGAGGAGCTTTTCGTCGGGAAACACGCAAAAAAGACCGACCCGTTGCGCGATCTGCGACGCCACCTGCACGAAAGACCGGTATTTTTCCTCGTCCGTGCCTTCGACCGCGGCCGGATCGGGCGAACCCCAATGCGCGACCATCGGCCGCCCCGGCCAAACGGGACATATTTCGCGGGCGTGGTCACAAACGGTGATCACGAAATCGAATTTCACGTCGCTGAATTCATCCCACGACTTGGAGCGGGCGCCGGTGGCATCAAGTCCATATTTTTCGCGCAACACGCGGATCGCCAGCGGATTCACCCGGCCGGTCGGCTGGGCCCCCGCGCTAACCGCCTCGAAGCGCCCCCGCCCTTTCGCCCGCAGCAAATATTCGCCGAGGATCGAGCGGGCCGAATTGCCCGTGCATAAGATCAAGACTTTGTAGGGAGGCGTTGGGTTCATGAGGAAATCGGAGCGTTTTCTGTTTAGGTGGATGCGTCGTTGATCGGGCGGAAGACTCCTTGGTGGTATTTTCCGTTGGGCCTTCTTCAAAGCAGGCTTCTCTCTTGTCATTCTGAGCGTAGCGAAGAATCCAGTGAAACTCGGCGGGCGGCATCAAATTGGATTCTTCGCTACGCTCAGAATGACAACCTCTTTCAAACAGGTGCCTGGTTTCTCCTGATAAGAGAAAAGGCCTGGTCGGCGGCTAGCTGCGACTTTTTTGCCGGCCCGCAGCCGCATGGGCTGGTCGCGGCAAACCTCGGGCCGCGTTGCGCCAACCGCGAGAGATCGCGCCGGAAAACCGGCTGCTCCCGCGCGCAATCCTGCAAGCAAGCCAGATTGGCCCGCAATTCGGGCGAGATCTTTTCGGGCAGGGCGTAAATCATCCAGTTGCCCTGGCGCCGCGCCGCCACCAGCCCCCGCCGGCGCAGGTAATTCAGGTGTTTCGAGATTTTCACCTGCGGCTCGCCCAGCACGGCCTGGAAATGACAGACGCAGAGCGGCCCGCGCAGCACAAGGTTGAGGATGCGCAGGCGGGTACGGTCGCACAGGCACTCGTAAATTCGGACCAGATCCATGCCAACTCTATATTCCTATTTAGGAATATACGTCAAGCGGCAACCGTTTCGCCGGCAGACGGTCAAAGATCCCGGCCCTTTTTTGTCATTCCGAGGGAACGAGGATTCGAATCGCAACAGGGACGAGTTCATCGGCTGGCTCAGGGTCATGGAACGACAAGCTATAGTTGGCCATGCCCAAATGGCTTCAGGGCACGAAGGGCTCAAAGAATCCGTCCCAAAACCGCGAGATCGCGCGTTGCCCTCGGCCACCGGGATGGTTTTAATCGCGCGGAATCTTTTCCCCTGCCAGCCCAAATCCACCTCCCTCCCCGTCTATGAAAAAATATCTCGTCGAGTTTATCGGCACCTTCTTCCTCGTTTTCACCGTCGGCGCCTCCGTCCGCAGCGGCGCCCTGCTCGCGCCGCTGGCGATCGGTTCGGCCTTAATGGTGATGATCTTCGCGGGCGGACACATCTCGGGCGGACACTTTAATCCGGCGGTCACGCTGGCGGTCTGGTTGCGGGGGAAGCTCGGCGCGAAAGACGTCATCCCCTATTGGCTGGCGCAGTTTGCCGCGGGGGCCGTCGCCGCCGCGATCGTGACCTTTCTTTTTCACGGCCGGCCGACGGAAGGGGCCGCGCTGCGCGGCACTTTCCCTTCTCTTATCGTCGAATTTTTATTCACCTTCGCCCTGGCCTGGGTCGTCCTCAACGCCGCCACCGCCAAGGGCACCGCCGGCAATTCATTTTACGGCCTGGCCATCGGCTTCACGGTCATGACGGGGGCGGTGGCGGTCGGAGGAATTTCCGGCGGCGCTTTCAACCCGGCCGTGGGTCTGGGCGTCGTCGCGATGGGCCTGGAAAAGCTGCAACAACTCGGCGTCTATCTCGTGGCGGAGCTGGCCGGCGGAGCCTTTGCCGCCCTCGCTTTCCGGACCGTCAACGACGCGGAGTGAACTTTTGTAAGAAAAATTCGCTCAGTGCCGCGCGCCGCGGTGAAGCCGGCTGACCGGCTTGACGAACGCCGAAGCGACCTCCGCCTGCACCTTCTCGTCAAATAGCGCCGAATAGACGTAGGGGAATCCTTCGATTTTTTTCCGCTCGATGGCCGCGCCGATGAAGCGCTCGATGCTGCGCGCATCGCGCACATTGTCCTCGGTCACCAGCGTGAAAGCGTCCCCGGTATTCTGCGCCCGGCCGGTCCGGCCGATACGGTGCACGTAATCCTCGGCGTTCTCCGGAACATCGTAATTGATGACGTGGGAGACGCCGGCGATGTCGAGACCGCGCGCGGCGATATCGGTCGCCACAAGCACGTCGAACTTTCCCGACTTGAAGCCCGCGAGGGCTTCGGTGCGTTCGCGCTGGTTGCGGTCGGAATGCAGCACGCCGACCGAATGGCTCGACGTCTTCAACCGGTCGGCAATGCGATCCGCCCCGATTTT
>JBEKQH010000045.1:0-8688 GCA_049519915.1 Opitutaceae bacterium | reverse complement strand
GCGTTCAGCGTTCAGCGTTCAGCGTTCAGCGTTCAGCGTTCAGCGTTCAGCGTTCAGCGTTCAGCGTTCAGCGTTCAGCCCATTTCTTCCCGCGGCGGTTTGAGCTGGATCAAAACATTGGCCGCGGTGATCAGGCCGCCGCCCACCAGAAGATTCAGCCCCGCGGTCTCGTTGGGATAGACAAAAACGCCCCAACCACCAAACCAAGCCGGTAGAAAGAGCGCCAGCAACGAGGCAAATACCGGTTCGATGCAATAAACCAACCCGGCTTCGGTGGCGGTAATCTTTGGCTGCCAGACATTCATAATAATGAATGCGCAGAGCGTGCACAGCATCGTGAGCACAACGGTAAAACCCGTCCACGCACCCGAACCCCACGGCACGAACAACTCCGCCGGCCGCCCGGCCGCGGCCAACGCCACCGCGACAAAAATCGCCGCCTCGACCGCGAACATCGCCGCCGTCATAGGCAGCACGCGGTTGGCCGAGAATTCCTTTCGCTCGAGGCACAAGATCTGCCCCATGAAAAAGACCGAGCCGAGCAGCGTCTCCGCCTCGCCGCGGCCCAGCCGCAAATCGCGCCAGTCAAGCCGCGCCAGCACGGCCACGCCCGCGAGCACCAGCACCGCGCTCAACCACACGCTGGCCCCCGGGTTGCGCCGCCGGCGGACCGCGAACCAGATCGGAATTAGGATGGCATAAAGCTGGGTGAGAAACGCCGAAGTCGAAGCCGCGGTGAACTGGAGTCCGTCAATTTGAAAAAGCAGGCCCGCGGCGGAAAACAAACCCAGAACAAGACCCTGCCGCCATTCGCTGCGGGTGAGCGCGCGGATGTCGCGGAACCTGAATGCCGCCAAAATAATCAAGGCCAGCGCGAAGCGCGGCCAGGCCGATTGCGCGGTGATGAACCAATGGCCGCTTGCCGGCAGCAAACGCACATGGGAAAACATGATGGCCTTGTTGAGCGGAAAGCTCAGCCCCCAGAAGGCCGTCGCGCCAATCAGCATAGCCAAGGCTTGGGAACGCTGCGGATGCGACGGTGCGGACATAGGATGCGCGCAGCGTAGGGGACGTAATCAAAAGGGAAAGCGGAACCTTTTGGCGCTGAATCTATTCGCGTTCATCTGCGGTTAAAACGCTCCGGGGTGTTTGGCGTGGTTCGAGATAGTCGGGTCGCACGTCGCAAGCCCGCGACCGTTTCACGTCCGTCACCATTAATCAAATTCACCTTCGCCTGTTGCGGGACTGCTTTTGTCCGAATTTTCCGCCGCGGACTCGACAATCCTCGGCTGCCGCGACAGAAATTTTTTCGCCATGGCCCGAAAGATCACCACGCCCCATATCTCCAAAAAGGACTATGAGGCCGCGGTGCCCCGGTTGCGCGAACGCCTGGTACAGTTGCAAGTGGAATTGAAAGCCGCGCCGTTTCCGGTGCTGCTCGTCGTGGCCGGTGTCGAAGGCGCGGGGCGCGGCGACCTGATCAACACCCTGAGCGGCTGGCTCGACCCGCGCGGCGTGGAGACCGTGGCCTTTCATACGCCCACCGACGAGGAACGCGAACGCCCGTTCATGTGGCGCTTCTGGCGCAGCCTGACCTCGCAGGGCCGCATGGGAATTTACGCCGGTTCTTGGTACACGGAAACGCTCCGCGAAGAAATTCACGGTCCAAAAACCGTCGCGCAACTCGACCATGAACTCCAACGCATCCGCCGGTTCGAACAATTGCTCGCCGACGACGGGGTGCTCGTCCTGAAAATCTGGCTCCACCTTTCCAAGGCGGCCCAGCACAAACGCCTCCGGGCGCTCGCCGATGACGAACGCACCGCCTGGCGCGTCACGCCCGACCAGTGGCGCCACCATCGCCTCTACGCCCGCCTCGGGCGCACGGCCCGGCGCATCCTGGACGCCACGCACCGCCCCGCCACCCCCTGGCTCATCGTCGATGCCGCGGACGAGCGCGGACGCGACTTGGCCGTCGGCGAGCTGTTGCTTGCGCGGTTCCGCGACCACGTGCGCAAACTGGCCAAACGCAGATCTCTGCTCCGAAAAAGTTCGCTTACGGCGACCCCGTTGCGTCCCTCCGGCCTGCGCCGGCTGCTTTCGCTTCGACTCGATCAGGAGCTGTCGGCGGAGGACTATGAGGAAAAACGCGACAAGTGGCTCGGCCGCCTCAATCGGGCCGTGCGCACGGCCGCGGCCCAGCACCGCTCCATCATTTTTGTGTTCGAGGGCTGGGACGCCGCCGGCAAGGGAGGCGCGATCCGCCGGCTCACCAGCGCCATCGACGCGCGCGACTTTCGGGTCATCCCCATCGCCAAGCCCAACGACGAGGAAAAATCGCACCATTATCTCTGGCGTTTCTGGCGGCACGTGCCGCGCGCCGGCATGGTCACGATTTACGACCGGTCGTGGTACGGCCGCGTCCTGGTGGAACGCCTCGAGGGGTTCTGCCGCGAGGAGGAATGGCGGCGCGCGTTTGCCGAGATCAACGATTTCGAGTCACAGCTCGCCGAGCGCGGCATCATCGTCGTGAAATTCTGGATGCACATCAGCAAAGAGGAGCAGCTGCGCCGCTTCCGCGAACGCGAGGAAACCGCCTACAAGCGCCACAAGATCGATCCCGAAGACTGGCGCAACCGCCGAAAATGGCGCGCCTACGAGGTCGCGGTCGGCGACATGCTCGCCCTGACCGACAACCCATTTGCGCCGTGGCACCTCATCCCGGCCAACAACAAACGCCACGCACGGCTGCAAATTTTGCGAACCGCGTGCAAACAAATCGAAACGACGCTGGAAGGAAAGTGAGCGGCAGCAAAGGCGAAGTAACCGGTAACAAGTGGCAAGTAACAAGACCTCCGGCTCCCAATCTTGGAACTTGTTACTTGGAACCTGGAACTTTGAACCCCGAAGGGGTCGCGCGTAAACAAAAACGCCGCCGCGAGTTACCCCGGGGCGGCGCTCGATTGAAAGAGTTTGTTTAGCTTTTGACGTGACCGGAGACGAGCTTGGTCATTTCAAACATGCTGACTTTGCCCTTGCCGCCGAAGACCTCCTTGAGTTTGTCGTCGGCATTGATCTGGGTCCTCTTGGTCTTGTCCTGCAGACCGTTCTTCTTGATATAAGCCCAGAGCTTCTTGGTGAGCTCCGTGCGAGGGAGAGGCGCGGCGCCGACAACGGCGGCGAGCGAGGCGTCCGGCGTGACCGGGGCCATGAATTTTGCATTCGGTTTACGAGCTGATTTTTTAGCCATGGTGAATCTTTGTTTAGGGTACGTTACTCTGAACGCAATGACTTTCTAGAGGGAAAAGTGGGGGTTTTCCGAGTAAAATCTTGAAAAAAATCGTCTTTTTAGCTCTAGGATCAGCCTCCCTCCTTGTCGTCCATTTGGACGAATTGCCGGTAAAGGGAGGCATAATGGCCGCCTTGCGCGACCAATTGAGCATGGGTGCCGCGTTCGATAATTCGTCCTTCGTCGAGGACCAGCACGAGGTCGGCGTGACGGATGGTCGAGAGGCGGTGGGCCACGACAAAGCTCGTGCGGCCGCGCAATAACGCCAGCAAAGCCCGTTGCAACCGCGCCTCGGTCAAGGCGTCGATGGAGCTGGTGGCCTCGTCCAGAACGACGACCCGCGGATCGGCCAGCCACGCACGGGTGAAACAGATCAGCTGACGCTGGCCGACCGATAGCCCGGCGCCTTTCTCGCCCACTTCCGTCAGCAGCCCGCGCGGCAGCGCGTCCAAAAGGTCGAGACAATCGAGGCAGCGCGCGGCCTCGCGGACCTCGGCCTCGGCCGCTTCGGGTTTGCTCAGGCGGATGTTGTCGAGCACCGTGCCGCTGAAGAGAAAATTCTGCTGCTGAACCATGCCCATCTGCCGGTGCATCGAATGGCTGGTGAGGGTGCGAATCTCGCGGCCGTCGAAAAACACCCCGCCCTGTCCGGGCAGATAAAATTTCGCGACCAAATTGATGATGGAGCTCTTGCCGCTGCCGGTGTGCCCAACGAGCGCGACGGTCTGGCCGGGCTCGGCCGTAAAATTGATGTCGCGCAGCACGAGCCGCGCTGGAACATAGCCAAAGGAAACGCCGCGAAATTCCACCCGGGTCCCGATGGCGGCGTTCACGGTTCTCTGTTCACGGTTCGCAGGCTCTTTGGCCGGATCGTGAACTTTTGTCCGCGGATCCGGAAGATCCATGGCGGCCGGGTCGTCCTCCCAATCGGGCTTGAGATCGAGGAGGCGAAAAACGCGCTCGGCTCCGGCCATGGCAATCAGCGCCTGGTTGTATTGGAGACCAAGCGCCTGGATCGGCGCGAAAAACTGATTCGACATCAGGAAAAACAAGATCAGATCCGCCACCTGCATGTGGCCGTGTAACGTCCGCCATCCGCCGAACATCAGCAGGATGGCGATGAAAAACTGGCTGTTCAGCTCCAGCAGCGGCACGAGAAGCCCGGAGGTGCGGGCGAGATTGACACTGTAGCGCGAGTGGTCGGCCAGCAGGCGGCGGAACAGTCCCGCATTGGTTTCCTGCCGGACGAAACCCTGCGTCACCCGGATGCCGTTGATGGACTCGGCCAGCGTGGCCGTCACCCGGCTGAAGCTTTCCTGCGATGCGCGCGAGTCGCGGCTGAGCTTCACCCGGAAATGGCGGTTGATGACCCACAAAACGGGCGCCATCCCCAGGACGACAAGAAACATCGCCCCATCGCGCCAGGCCATCACGCAAGCCGCGAAAAGCATCTGTCCAACCTGGACGATGCTCACAAAAAACACGTCCTGGATGCCGACGCGCAACGCTTCCACGTCGGAGGTCACGCGACTGATCAGGCCGCCGACCTTCATGCGGTGGAAGAAGGCCATCGGCATGCGTTGCACGGTGGCGAAGATATCGCTGCGCAGGGCGTTGACGACCGTCTCGCCGACTTCGAGTGCCAGCCGCTGACGGAAATGAAAAAGGCCGTCCGTCAGCAGGGCGAGCACGCCGTAGCCGGCCACCGCCCACCACAAAGAGGAGAGGTCGCGTTGCGCGGCGGGCTCGCGGGTGAAGCCGGCGATCAGCCGGCCGATGACCAGACTCGAGACCCAGACCAAGGCAGGCAGTTGCACCGAACGCAGCGCCGTCAGAAAAATGAGCCAGTTGCGCTTGGCGGCGATCGTTCGCGTATAGCCGATGAGTCGGCTGATGAGGCCCCAGTCGAGCGGCTTGTGCAGCTCCCCGTACTCGTCGTCATCCGCGCGGTGGACCAGCAGCGGCAGGCGGCCGGAGGGGGCCGTCGAAGGATTCGGGTTGTTGAGCGCGGGCCTCATGCGGCGCCCTTCCCTTCCGTCTCGACCTGCAACCCTCGGTTATCCACCAGTTGCAGATTGGCCACGTTGAGGTACGGGCCGGGTCGCTTCATGAGCTGTTCGTGCGTGCCCTGCTGCACGACAAGGCCGCGGTCCATCACGATGACAAAGTCGGCGCGGCGCAGGGTGCTGAGGCGGTGCGCGACGATAAAGGTCGTGCGTCCGGCGATGGCGCGGTCCAATGCATCGAAAATTTCGTGCTCCGTCTCCGAGTCGACGGCCGCGGTGGGATCGTCGAGCAAAAGGATGGCCGGCTCGAGCAGCACCGCGCGCGCAATGGCCAGGCGCTGGCGCTGGCCGCCGGAGAGGCTCTGTCCGCTTTCGCTGATCACCGTGTCGTAGCCCTGCGGCAACTGCATGATAAAGTCGTGCGCGGCGGCGATGCGCGCGGCCTTTTCGATCTGGGCCGGCGTCGCCTCGGGATGGCCAAACGCGATGTTGGCCGCGACGGTGTTGCTGAAGAGAAAACTTTCCTGGAAGACGAGGCCGATGTTGCGGCGCAGGTCGTCGAGACTCAGCCGGCGCACGTCGAGCCCGTCGATCAGCAGGCGGCCGGCGACGGGGTCGAAGAAGCGCGGAATGAGGCTCATCAGGACGCTTTTGCCGGCGCCGGTTTCGCCGAGAATGGCGACGCACTGGCCGGATTTCACCTCGAGATTGATGTCGCGGAGCACGGGATCGAGGCCGCGGTAGGAAAAGGTTACGTTTTCGAACCGCACATCGCCCTTGAACCGGGGCCGGCGCACGGCCTCGGGCGGGCTCTGCACTTCGACCGGGGCGTCAAGGATTTCGAAGACGCGGCGCGCGCCGATCAGCGATTGCTGCACGCTATTGACGATGACCGCGACGTTGTTGACCTGTCCGGAAAACTGGTCGAGCAAGCCGGCGAAAACGACGAGGCCGGCCCCGAGCGCCAGCCGATCGTGGACGACCAGCCAGCCGCCATAGCCGAGAAGGACCATGGTGTTGATGCGAGTGAGAAACCCGATCGCAGGCGAAAACAGGCTCACCCGCCAAAAAATGCCAAGTTGTTGGTCGTAGACGGCCTGATTACTGCGTTCGAATTTCAGGCGATCCTCCGCCTCGCGGCCAAAGGCCTTGGTCACGGCGATGCCCTGGATGCTCTCGGCCAGGTTCTGCACCATGATTTCGACCAGCCCCCGGTTGCGCGCATAGCGCGGCTGGATCCGGCGCGAAAACCACACCGCCATGATCCAAAGCACCGGGGTCGTCGCCAGACACGCCAGGGTGAGGCCGGGCGAAAGACTCGCCATGTAGACGATGTAAACGGTCAGAGAAATGACCATGATCACGCTCTGCACGAGCACCTGTTCAAGAAACATGCGCACCGATTGCACGTCGCCGGTGACGCGGGTAATGATCGAACCGGTCGTGTTGGCGTCGAAGAAACGAAAGCTCAGCTCCTGCAGCTTGCGGTAGACCTCGTCGCGCAAATGAACCACGAGTTCTTGTTGGGTCAGTCGGTTGAGCAGAAGGGTGTAGACATAATTGAGGACCGCACGGCCCGCGGCGAGACCGAGGATAAGGGCGCCGACCAGGGCGAGGACGTCGAGAGCGGGCCAATTTTCCGACAGGGCGAGATGGAGCTTGTTGGGCGCCAGCGGCACGAGCTCGACCCGGTGACGGATATAGTCGATGCCGATGCCCGTGAGACTAAGGCCGAAAAGCCCCATCGTGAGCAGCACCAGCTGCAGGCCCAGCACCTGGAAGCAGCGCAGCCGATAACGCCAAGCGAGCGCAAACAGTCGCCGGATCAGATGGCTGTTCGTATAAATTGCATCGCCCTGGGTGGTCGTAAGCATCGTCAAATCCGCGCAGCCCGGACGCGCGCGTCCGGGGTCGGCCGGAACGGGCAAGCTATGCGGCCAGCCGGAGATTTCACGAACTATTTTCCGTCGCCGGCGCCGCGCCGGCGTCCCCAAGGATTATCGAGCGTCCGGCGCAGACGGCCCAGGCGCAGCGGGTTGCGCCGAGGCGACCTGATCGCTGGAACCGTCACGGCTGCGGCTGGAACCCGCCGGGCGGCCCGGGGAACCGCTGCTGAGATTGCATGCCTGCGCGCAACGCGCGCCGCCGTCTGATCTCCTCCGCAATGCGCTCAAGCCGTTGCCGTTCCTGATCCACGCCGATATTGCCCGAGGGGGGCGGCATTTGCCCCTGACCCATCATCATCTGGGGTTGCGGCATCATCGCCATCGGCGACTGCATGGACATGGGAGTGATCCTCGATTTTGGCAAGGAAAGGGTGAGCTCGCGGCCCTGGTACTCAACGGTCACGGTATTGTGGGCCACATCGCAGGCCCGCACAATGATCGGCTGGCCGCTGTCCTTGAGGCCGACCCACACATTGGTGTGGCCGGTCGGATCGCAAACGTTGAATTTGTAGCCATCCGGCAAGGCCAGAATGCCGCGCAACTCCAAAGGTGAATTTGCCTGCGCCGCCGCGTCGCCGCCGCCGCCGCCGTTCGTCGGCAAAAAGGGAGAATCGGGTGTCAACGTCACCGCGCGGGCGCCGGCCGCCATGGCCAAAGCGGACAAAAGTAAACGGAGGCGGAGAGTAATCAGGGGCTTCATGGGACGAGACCATGCTGAGTGAAGACCAAGGAAGCCTGTCCGTCAAGTTGCGCGCGGCCCTTCCGGAAATTGGCTTGCCTCACCCCCGGGCCCCGGCCAGCGTGCGCCCCGCCTGCTATTTGATTTTTCTGCTTGGTGAATTGTCAGGTGAGCCCCGTGTTCAATGATGATTTGAAACTCGATAGTCGGGAACAGGCAGGAAATAGCGCAGGCCTATCAAGCAGATGAACACCAAGCTCTACGTGGGAAACATCCCGTTCTCCACCACCGCACAGGACCTCCAGGACCTGTTTGCCCAAGCCGGATCCGTCGCCTCCGTTGACCTGATTTTCGACAAATTCACAGGCCGCTCCCGCGGCTTTGCCTTTGTCGCCATGACCACCGGCGAGGAAGCCCAGAAAGCCATCGAGAAGCTCCACGGATTCTCCATGGACGGCCGCGCCATCACCGTCAACGAAGCGCGCCCGAAAGAAGACCGGCCACCCCGCTCATTCGACGGCGGTGAACGCCGCGGCGGCGGCGGGCGCAGCGCCGGCTTTCGTGGCGGCCATCGCGGCGAACGCGAGGAACGTAGCGAACGCGGCGGGTGGGAACGCCGCGGATAGTTTCACGCCATTTTCACTCCTTGATTCTCAGCCAAAGCCGGGCTTCCGCCCGGCTTTTTTGCGCCAACGGGCGACGCGTGCCACCAATAACGCGGGCCTGTAACGGTTCGAATTCGGAAAGCCAGGTGGCGCGGCTTGACCT
>JBEKQH010000044.1:0-8737 GCA_049519915.1 Opitutaceae bacterium | reverse complement strand
GCCTAGGAGGCTGGCGGACTTCGTCCTCCAGCCTCCTGAAAGAAAATGGCTGCGCCATTTTCTGCACAGGCCCGCACTTTGCCTACAAAATGGCCCAGCCATTTTGGTCAAGAGAACGCAGAGGACTTCGTCCTCCACGCTGCTAGGTATTTGCGATTCTTAGGCAATTTAGCCATGAAACATGCAAAATAATTTCATAAGAGTCATTTTTTGGTAAAATTTTAACATAAATACTAAAATAATGGGTAACAAACCCTATTAAAACTTGCTAAAACATTCTAAAAAGCCTACACCAAGGTCGGCCCGAAGTTTAGATGAATTCTAGCCCCTACAGCTATTTCCGACGGTTGCCGTTTGGTTCATCAAACATGGGCTTGGCTTTGGGTGCTGCCTCCCTGCTCATCGCGTCTAATTTGACACTCCGCGGTCAGACCACATGGAACGGCGGCACGGTCGGCAATGCGACCAATTGGAACACAGCCGCGAACTGGAGCGCGGGACTTCCCGCGGCTGGCACGGCGGCGAGCTTCGGCAATCCTTCGAGCGGCAACTACACCCTCACGTTTTCCGCCGCCGGCACGGCCTTGGGCCTGACTTTTGCCAATACCGCCACGAGCGGTTACATCCTCAACACCAGCGGCCAGACGCTCAGCATTGATGGCAACGGCATCACCAACAACAGCACCTTCACCCAAACCTTCAGTGGCACGGGTGCGGTGACCGTTAACGCCACGCAAACATGGAGCGCCACTTCCGGAGGACTTTCTTTCACCGCGACGACGCTCAACATCAACAACCTTCTCACGCTGAGCGGGAACAATAATATCTCGGTCAGCAGCGCCACGAGTCTGGGCAACAATCTTACGATTTCGGGCGGCTCCGGCACTGACAGCTTTACCGGCACGACCACGCTCACTGGTAACCGGACCCTGACCAACAACGGCACGGGAAGTTTAAATCTTTCCGCCATCACTGGAACCAATCGTACGCTCACGGTCGCGGGAACGGGAAATACCGCGATCACCGGTAACATTACCACTGGCACGGGTGGGCTTACCCATTCCGGCGCGGGAACCCTCACCCTTTCCGGCGCCAACACCTATACCGGAGCCACAGTCGATAGCGCCGGCACCATCGTGGCCACCACCAACGCCGGCGCCCTGGGCGCCGGCGCGCTTACGCTTTCCGGCGGCGCTCTCACGCTGGCCAATGACTCCGGCCTGAATTTCGGCCGCAACACCACGGTTTCCGCCAACACGACGATTACGTCCAACGTGCTGACGTCCGGCAATGCGGGTGTCACCCATACGCTCGGCACACTTTCCATCGGCGCCGACACCCTGACCGTGGCCGCCGGATCCAATGTCGGCACTGGCACCACCGCCGGCTTGACCTTCGGCGCCACCACGCTGACCGGCAACGCGACCTTCGCCACGGGCGCCGGCGCACTCCTTACGCTCGCTTCCGTCACCGGTGCGCACAACCTGATCTTCACCGGCGCGGGCAACACCACGATCACCGGGGTCGTGGGGACCACTACGGGCACGGTCACGCAATCCGGCACCGGCGCGGTCACGCTTGCGGGTGCCAATACGTACACGGGCGGAACCACCCTTTCGAACGGCACGCTCAACATCAACAACGCCACCGCCCTTGGCACGGGCGCCTTCACCATCACCGGCGGCACGATCGACAACACCAGCGGCGGCGCCCTCACCCTGACCAAAAACAACGCACAAAACTGGAACGGCAATTTCACCTTCAACGGCACGAACGACCTCAATCTTGGCACCGGTAACGTCACCCTTTCCGCCAACCGCACCGTCACGACCAACGCCGGCAATCTCACCGTTGGCGGCGTGATTTCGGGCGCAGGCTTCGGTCTCACCAAAGCGGGCGCCGGCACCATGATTCTCAATGGAAACAACACCTACACCGGCGCCACGACGGTTAACGCCGGCACACTGATTCTCACCGGAACCGACAGTTACACCGGGGTCACCACGATAAACGCCGGCACGCTCCAAGTCGGCAATGGCGGGGCGATCGACTCGATTGCCAACAGCAGCTCCGTCACCGACAATGGGTCCCTCGTCTTCGATCTCAGCAGCAATATTACCTACGCCAACGTCATTTCCGGGACCGGATCGCTCACTCAAAACGGAACCGGCACACTCACGCTCTCCGCGACCAATACGGAGACCGGGATCATCAACCTTAATGCCGGCATCATTGACGTCAATGGCGCCAGTCACTTGGGCGACGATCCTGCCACCTTTGTCGCGAACGACCTGAACTTTAACGGCGGCACGCTCGAGTTCGGGGGCTTCAGCAGCACCGTTGGCGTCAATCGTGGGCTCACCGTCAACGCCGGCGGCGGCACCTGGATCACCGATGCCGGAGGCGACATACAGATGTACGGCGTCATGACCGGCGCGGGCGCCTTTACCAAAGCGGGCGGCGGCACTTTGACTCTTAACGCCCTCAATACGAACACCGGAACAACCACGGTCAGCGCCGGCACTCTCCAGGTGGGTCTCGCCAACGCCACCAGCAATGCGAGCGCGCTTACCGTGTCGTCCGGAGCAACGTTTGACGTGAACGGCTATACGGATGCCGTTGGCTCCATCGCCGGGGCTGGCTCCATAACGATGACGAGCTCGTCCAGCGCCTTGACGATCGGCAACGACAACACCTCCCCCACTTTTTCGGGTGTCATTTCCGGCGCCGGCAGTTTGACCAAGGTCGGGACCGGCACCGAAACCCTGAGCGGCGCCAACACGTTTACCGGCGGGCTCAACCTCAACGGCGGCACGGTGAAGGTAAGCGCTGACAACAATCTCGGCGGCGCGGGCAACAACCTTACCTTTAACGGCGGCACCCTCGAAACGACTGCCTCGATTGTCACCAGTCGCACCCTCACGATCAACGGCGGCGGCAATGCGCTCAAGATCGACACCGGCACCCTCACCCTCGGGTCGGCCCAACTGGCCGGCGCCGGTGCGCTGACTTTGAACGGCCCGGGCACACTCTTGCTTAACGCCGATCAGACCGCCTTCAACGGCTCCCTCAATGTCGCGAGCGGCGCGCTGCAACTGGGTGCCAACCAAACGGGTTTGACCACCCTCGATCTCTCCGGCGGCACCCTCAATCTGGCCGGCTACAACCTCACGCTCGGCACGCTCGATATCACCAGCAACTCCACCATCGATTTCAGCGGTTCCTCCATCCTGAGCGTCACCAACTTGATCATCGACCCCAGTGTCACCCAACTCACGATCAACGGCTGGGTCGACGCCATGAATTATTTCTACGACTCGAGTAATCCCGGCGCTTTGGCCCTTTCCCAGATCGTCTTCGATCCGCCCACCTATACCGGCAGCGACACGAAATTTTTGTCCTACGACAGCCAGATCTCGCCCGTGCCCGAGCCGGCCGTTTATGGAGCCCTCCTGACGGGCGCCGCCCTTGGGCTGTTTTTCTGGCAACGCCGCCGACTCCTCACCTTTTGAAAACAAGAGGGTGTCAGCCGGGATCGATCACACGAGGAAGTGTGATCGATCATCCACCGTTCGACGGCATGATTGAGACCGGGATTCCCGGGTCTCGAATCGTTCACGATTCGATGATCGACGAGTCGAGATGCTGGATGATAAGTTCTTGGATCGTCGCGAGGAATAGGTAGCACGTGAACGCCTTGCGCATGGGCTCGGCGAGCGCCTCCAGCTCGATGTTGCCGCTTTCCAGCGATTCGTCCTCCAGTGCCTTGAGGCCGTTTTCGCGCAAGCGCAGCCGGACCGCGGCGCATGCGCGCACAATGGGTTCGGCATTGCCTTCGTCGAAGGCAATCGTGCCGGTCGAAAAAAACTCGCGGTCGAACAGCCCGAGCAGCGTCCGGCAGTCGCTGGCTTGCAACGCCATCAGCTCGCCCATCCAGGTCTCGCGCAAATCCTCGTCAATGTCGCGGCCGGACGACGACGCGGCCGGGGAGCCGCGGAGGTCGTCGGCCGTGGACTTGATGACGTCGAGCAGCGGCGCCACGATCGGCAGGCTGAGCTTGACTTCAATTTTTTTCATCCGGCTCAAGGACTGCGGTCAGATGCCATTCCTGCAGGGAAAAAACGTAGGCCTCGGCCTTTTCGCGCAGCCCGGTCCAGACCACCGAACGGCCCTGCTCGTGCACTTCGAGCATATGGCGGCGCGCGGTGGGCTCGTCGAAACCGAAGATTTTTTTGAAGATCATGACCACGTAGCTCATCAGGTTCACCGGATCGTTGAGGACCACGACATGCCAAAGGCCCTGCAGCGCGAGCTGGGCCTCGGCGCGCGCGGCGGGGGTGGCGGCGGTTCTGGATTGCCCGACGATCATGTCTCCTTCGCGGCGCCGGCAATGGCGGCGGCCAAGCGGTCCTCCGCCTCGGCCAGCGGGAGCTTCGCGACCTCCTTTTGCGTGCGCCATTTCATTTCGACGATGCCTTCCTTCAATCCTCTTCCTCCTACCGTAATGCGAAGTGGCACGCCGATCAAGTCGGCGTCCTTGAACTTTACTCCCGGCCGCTCGGCGCGGTCGTCCACCAGCACGTCGGCCCCGGCGCGATCCGCGGCGGCCGCCAGTTTCCGGGCCATTTCCGCCGCGGCGCTATCCTGTGGGTCCAGCAGGCAGACAAGCACTTGGAACGGCGCGATCGCCCACGGCCAAACAATGCCGTCGGCATCGTGGCTCTGCTCGATGATGGCCTGCATCGTCCGGCCGATCCCGATGCCGTAACAACCCATCACCATGGGATGGGATTCCTTCTGGTCATTGGTATAAACCGCGCCGAATTTATCGGAGTACTTGGTGCCGAGTTTGAAGATATGGCCGACCTCGATGCCGCGGCGCGACTGGAGCGGCCGGCCGGCTTTCGGGTCGGGCTCTCCCGGACGCACACGGCGAAAGTCGCCAAATCGGGTGATCGCGAGGTCGCGCGCGACATTGACCTGGCGCAGGTGAAAACCGTCCTTGTTCGCGCCGGTCGTGCCGTTGCCGGTGAGGCGGACGGCCTGGTCGGCAAAGATCCCCGCCAGCGCCGCCGGATTTTTGACCGTGCCTTTCACCGCGCCCAAGCTGCCGGGCTTCGCGCCCATGACGGGCTCGATTTCCTCCGGTGTGGCCGGCCGGAACAGGGTAAAGCCGAGCGCGCCGAGCTTGGCCTCCTCAAGCTCGTCGCAACCGCGCAGCACGACGACAAACGGCCGGCCATCGCCGATAAAGACCAGCGTCTTGAACTGTTGCTCCGCGGGAACCGCGTAGGGTGCGGCCGCGAGCGCGGCGATCGTCACCACGCCCGGCGTGGCAAATTCCTCCACCGCTCCCACCGGAGCGGCGTCGGCCCAGTCCTTCGGCACAAGGCCGCTGGTCGCCTTCTCGCGATTGGCCGCGTAACCGCTCTCTTCGTTATAGAGGATATCGTCGTCGCCAATTTCCGCCGGCACCATGAATTCGTGCGAGAAACTGCCGCCCATGACGCCGGTGTCGGCCTCGACGGCGATGGCCTGCGCGCCGACTCGGCGGAAAAAGGCCTCATAGGCCGCTTTCATCGCATGATAGCTCTTGATCGCGCCGTCGTCGTTCAGATCGAACGAATACGCGTCCATCATCACAAATTCCTTGGCGCGCATCAGCCCGTAGCGCGGGCGGATTTCGTTGCGGAATTTTGTCGCGATCTGGAAAAAGTTCTTGGGTAGGTCGCGGTAGCTGGTGATTTCGGCCTTTACCAACGGCGTAACGATCTCCTCGTGGGTCGGGCCGAGCACAAACTCCGGCTCCTTGGACGCGCGCTTGCCGTCGCCGGCGCTATCGGCGCGAAACATGATTTCGCGCGCGACCGCCCAACGGGGGCCCTCCTGCCAAAACTCGACCGGATGGACATGCGGCATCCAGAGTTCGATCGCACCCGCCCGCTCCATTTCCTCCCGGCAAATCTGCGTGACCTTCTGCATCACCCGCAGGCCGGACGGCAAGTAGGTGTAGAGTCCGCCGCCTAGCTTGCGCACGAGACCCGCGCGCACGAGCAGCCGGTGCGAGGCGATTTCGGCGTCCGCCGGGCTTTCCTTGAGCGTCGGGATAAAATACTGGGACCAAAATTTCATGAAGTTCCGCAACTGAACAGCTCGCGTCGGCCGGAGCAATTACTTTTGCGTGCGCCCGCGCGCAAAAAGAAAGGCCGAAAAACTGAAGGGCCGAAAGAAAACCCTCACCCTTTGAATGATTTGCTCATAACAGCTTCAGTCCTTCAGTCTTTCAGCCCTTTAGCCTTTTGCCGATATGCCCGCCCGCCCGCCGCCCAAACCTTGGCCCATGAAGTGGATTGTCGTCGCGATCCTCGTCTTCATCCCCGCCTATACCTATCTTACGCTGCATTATCGCCGACCCGGACAGGCTTACGAGCCCTTCGCCGAAGGGCGGGACCGGGCCACGGTTGAACGCCTCCTCGCTTCCGGCTACCGGCGGGTCACGCTCGCAGCCACCCGGCCGACCGAGCCGCTGCGCACCTCGGCGCCGGCGCGCCTTACCACCACGTCCGGCGGTTTGCCGGCCGACCTCGCGACCGCCCTGGTGGCGCCTCCGCTGCCGCCGTTGCATGTCACCCATGTCGCCGCCGCCCGCGAGGCCGACGCCGCCCAGCCTTACCTCGTCGATTTCGTCGCCACGTTGCCGGACCAAAAAGAAGAACTGCTCGACGCGCAGATCTACGTGCAAAAAGGCAAACTTGTGCTCGTGCCGAATTTCGAACGGGTGGCCGGCGGCCTGCTGGTGCGGTCGTTGGAAACCGCCGTGCGTCTCACCGTGCCCGCCGGCGTGCTGCCGCCGGGGCGCTACCGGGTGACGCTTGTCGCCACCCAC
This sequence comes from Opitutaceae bacterium, assembly GCA_049519915.1. Taxonomy (GTDB): domain Bacteria; phylum Verrucomicrobiota; class Verrucomicrobiia; order Opitutales; family Opitutaceae; genus DASRHD01. Next base: position 1,851 of record JBEKQH010000044.1, on the reverse strand, counting down.
GAATCGCGAGTTTGGATGCTGACCGTGAAATAAACCGCGAATGAGTTTACTAACCGCAGACGAACGCGGATGGACACAGATCTTGTTCGGGTCGTCAGGGCACGGGCAGGTGCCTACCTATCCGATTCCATCCGCGTGAATCTGTGTTCATCTGCGGTTGAAAACCATCCCGTCCTTCCATTGTCCCGCCGAATCCGCGGTGAGTGGGCTGCAACGCGCCATTGACGCGCCGGGCCACATCGCCAACAAATGAACCTACTTTCATGTCAAACGGCTCCGCCAGTGCACCTGCTCCCTCGCCCGCCGCGGTCGCGATCATCAAGCCGACCGACCTGCGAGGCATTCTGCAATACGTCCCGCGTTTTCAGGACCAGATTTTCGTCATCGCGCTGGATGGAGCCATCATCGCGGACGAAAACTTCGCCAACCTGATCGTCGACATCGCGGTCCTGCGCTCGCTGGCGATCAAGGTCGTCCTCGTGCACGGCATCGGCCAGCAACTGCAAGAGCTATCGCAGATGCGCAACATTCCGATCTCCAATGCCGACGGCACGGGGGTGACCGATGCCGCCACGCTTGATCTTTCCATCCGCGCCTCCGCGCGCGCTTCGCACGCAATCCTCGAAGGGCTCACCCAAAATTCCCTCAAGTCCGCCATTACCAATGCCGTGCGCGCGCTGCCCGTCGGCATCATCCGCGGCGTCGACCAGCAGTTCACCGCCCGGGTGGAGCGCATTGACAAGGATTTTGTCCTCCATCTGCTCAACGCGGGTGTCGTGCCCATCGTGCAGCCGATCGGTTTTGGCCCCGACGGCCGGTCCCTGCGCATCAATTCGGATTTGCTTGCGGCGGAGATGGCCGAGGCCCTCCGGGCCTCGAAAATCATTTTTCTGACGCCGCTCGCCGGCCTCGAAATCAACGGCGAAATTCGCCGCGAGATCTCCGCCGACGCTTTGCGCACGCTGCTGAAAGACCGTCCCGGCGACCTCTCCGATTCTTCGCGCAGCAAGGCCACCCACGCCATCAAGGCGATCGAGACCGGCACGCCCCGCGTGCATATCGTCGACGGCCGCATCTTCGACGGCCTGCTCAACGAAATTTTTTCGAACGAAGGCGTCGGCTCGCTGATTTACGGCAACGATTACCAGCAAATCCGCAAGGCCACCCGCCGCGATGTCCGGCTCATCTACAACCTGACCCGCGGCGCGGTCCGCCGCGAGGAGCTGTTGCACCGGACCCAGCAGGCCATTGAGAAGAACATCGACCAGTTCTACGTTTTCGAAATCGACGAAAACATCATCGCCTGCGTCACCCTGATTTTCTATCCCGACCGCCCCGAACTGGCCGAGGTCGGTTCGCTTTATGTCATGCCGTTTTATCAGAACCGCGGCATCGGCAAAAAGATGGTCGACTACGCCTGTCTGCAAGCCAAGGAACGCGGCGCCTCCTCCATCGTCGCGCTTTCCACCCAGAGCTTCGGCTTTTTTACCGGGCCCTGCGGCTTTGTGGAAACGACCAAGGAGAGCCTGCCCGAGGCGCGGCTCAAGCTCTACGAAGAAAGCGGCCGCAATCCCAAAGTGCTGGTGAAACAACTTTGAGGAGCCCGCCGGCAAAGCCCAACGGGCTCCAACGCTTTGAATGAGACTTCAAAGGCAGGGTGCTAAGATTTGCGGTGGTCGTCGTAACGTGTGCCCAACCGGGTGAAGGCCTTGGGATCATGATGCAATGGTAGACTGCATCTCCCAGTTTGGGCTCGATTTTGATCCGCCGGGTTCGCACCCCACCATCCTAGCAGTCAATTTCAACCGACTCGCATTTTTTTCGACCTGTCCCTTAATTTTTGGCTTAGCG
>JBEKQH010000043.1:0-8758 GCA_049519915.1 Opitutaceae bacterium | reverse complement strand
AGCTCGCCTTGGGTCTTCAATTCGCCAAATTGCGCGTCGTCGTTGGCATCGGCAATCGAGCCGGGGCGCAAGCCGTCGCCGATCGAGAACGACACGTCGTAGGCGGCCATGATTTCGCAGATGTCGTCCCAGCGCGTGTAGAGAAAGTTCTCCTGGTGATGCGAAAGACACCATTTGGCCATGATCGATCCGCCGCGGCTGACGATCCCCGTCATGCGGCGCGCGGTGAGCGGGATGTAGCGCAGGAGCACGCCGGCGTGGATCGTGAAATAATCCACGCCTTGCTCGGCCTGTTCGATCAGCGTGTCGCGGAAAATCTCCCACGTGAGGTCCTCGGGCCGGCCGCCCGCCTTTTCGAGCGCCTGGTAAATCGGCACCGTGCCAACGGGCACGGGACAGTTGCGCAAAATCCACTCGCGCGTCTGGTGGATATTCTTGCCGGTCGAAAGATCCATCAGGGTGTCGCCGCCCCACTTCACCGACCAGCGCATCTTCTCCACTTCCTCGTCGATCGACGAAGCGACGGCCGAGTTGCCGATGTTGGTGTTGATTTTCACCAGGAAATTGCGGCCGATAATCATCGGCTCGAGCTCGGGGTGGTTGATGTTCGCCGTGATGATGGCCCGCCCGCGGGCCACTTCGGAACGCACGAACTCCGGCGTGATTTCGCGCGGGATCGCGGCGCCAAAGCCCTGGCCCGGGTGCTGGCGCCAGAGCGAATTGCGCGGCCCTTCGGCCGTCATTTCCAGGAGGTCGCGGGCGCGCTGAAGCTTGGCATTTTCGCGGATGGCCACGTATTCCATCTCCGGGGTGATCACGCCCTGGCGGGCATAGTGCAGCTGGGTAACCCGACAGCCGGCCTTGGCCCGGAGAACAGGATGTCCGGTGCGATCAAAAAATTTGATGGGGTTGCGACGGCCCTCGACCTCGGCCTGGCCGCGGTGAATTTCCGAAAGATAACCGTCGTCGATCGGCTGGATCGCCCGGCCGGCGGTCTCCTCGACATCGCCGCGCTCGCGAATCCACTCCGCGCGGATCGGCGGCAGCCCGCGCGTGGCATCGCCGGAAAAATCGGCGTCGCCCCATGGGCCGGCCGTATCGTAGACCCGCACGGGCTCGTTGGGAACTTCGGTCCCATTCGGCAGGCGCGTAGGCGAAAGCACAATTTCGCGCATGGGCACGCGCAGGTCGGGACGGGAACCCGTGACATAAACGCGTCGCGACACAGGAAACAGACAGTGGCTGGACGAGACGGTGGCTTCGGTGGGCGGTGACATTAAGGGAGCGTATGAGATTTGCGCCCAACACCACCGGCAGGTCGCAAGCTCCACCGCTCATCGCGGCCGGATCCTGTTTTCCCTCCGGCGGTATAAAACGCGTCAGGTTCGAAGGATTTGGCCGCTGATCGCGCGACCGTCTCAGCCCGGCGCCCCAGGCTCTCCTAAACGAGGTTCGGATACCTAGGTACCCACTCGGCGAATTTTTCAACCCTAATTTGACGCTATTTTCTCACGGTCAGCAGCTCGCATTTGGTCGCGCGCTTCGTCACAGGATCAAACTCCACCTGCACGGCCGAAATCCGCACGTCCCCCTCGGCCACGTCGAATTTGCGCGGCATCCCGTCAAGGAAGCGTCCAATGACCGGCTTGACCTCACGCCCCAGCACACTCGCGTAGGGCCCCGTCATACCCGCGTCGCACATGAACGCCGTGCCGCCCGGCAACACCGTCGCGTCCGCCGTCGGCACGTGGGTATGCGTGCCCACCACAGCCAGCGCACGTCCGTCGAGATGCCAGCCCAACGCCTGTTTTTCGGACGTAGCCTCGGCGTGCACCTCCACAAAAAATCCGTCGGCTTGTCCCGCGAGCTGGGCGAGCAGCTGGTCGGCCCGCAAAAATGGGCAATCCGACTTCAAGTTGAGATATTGCCGGCCCAGCACGGTGAAGACCGCGAGTCGGAAGCCCTTGGCCTCCAAGATCAAAAACTCGCGGCCCGGACATGCCGCGGGCAGGTTGGCCGGCCGACAGACCCGTTCGAGCGTGCCGATCTCGGCCTCGAAACCTTTCTGGTCCCACACATGGTCGCCGAGGGTGAGCGCATCGACGCCCGCCGCCAAGAGGGCTCTGGCCAGCCCACCGGTCAGACCCGCGCCCGCGGCGGCGTTCTCGGCATTGGCAATGATGAAATCCAGCCCCAGCTCCGCGCGCAATTGCGGCACGCGCTCGATCACAATCTCGCGGCCCGGCCGCCCCACGATATCGCCGATAAAGAGAAGTTTCACCACCCCGCCAGCCTCGCGGAAAGGCAACGGCTAGCAACTTAGAAAACAACCGCCGGGCGGGGAGAAACGATCGATTTCATCCCGGTTCCTCGCCGAGGCCTAAGGCGTTGATTTTATCCGCCAAAACCTAGACTTGCCCGGCTTGAAAAATGGCATTTTAATTTCAAATTCTCACCCGCTATGAAAACATCCGCTCCTCCCACTGCATTTCCCCAGGCTGAAATCGGCCGCGAAATGAAAGGCGCTGACGGCGTCGTCGAATGCCTCATTCGCCAGGGAGTGGACGTCATTTTCGCCTATCCCGGCGGCGCTTCACAGGAGCTGCACCAGGCCCTCGCGCGAACGGACAAGATCCGCACCATCCTGCCGCGCCACGAACAGGGTGGCGCGTTCGCGGCCGGGGGCTATGCCCGGGCCACGGGCAAAGTCGGCGTGTGCATGGCCACGAGCGGCCCGGGCGCGACCAACCTCGTGTCCGGCATTGCCGACGCCTATATGGACTCGATTCCGCTCGTCGCCATCACGGGCCAGGTATTTTCGAAGTACATCGGCAAGATGGCGTTTCAGGAAACCGATTTCTACGGCATGACGCTGCCGGTCGTGAAGCATTCCTATCTCGTGTTGGACGTCCACGATCTGCCGCGCATTTTCAAGGAAGCTTTCCAAATCGCCCGCAGCGGCCGGCCCGGCCCGGTCGTCATCGACATTCCGAAGGATGTGCAGCAGGCCAAGTTCACACCGGTTTTTCCCGCCACGGTCGAATTTCGCAATCCCTACATCGGCGCCGTGCACCATGCGACCGACGAGCAGTTGAAGCAAATCCTCCCGCTGATCTCCGAGGCGAAGCGGCCCATGCTCTACGTCGGCGGCGGCATCATCTCGGCCGAGGGCCACGCGGAGCTGAAAGCTTTCGCGGAAAAAACCAATATCCCCGTCGCCACCACGTTGATGGGCGTCGGCGCGTTCCCCGAGTCGCATCCCCTCTCTCTGCAATGGTTCGGCATGCACGGCGCGGCCTACGGCAACTGGGCCGTGGACCAATGCGACTTATTGTTCTGCCTCGGCGCTCGCTTCGACGACCGCATCACGGGCGACACGAAACATTTCGCCGCCGGCGCGAAAATCGTCCACATCGACATCGATCCTTCCGAGCACAACAAAAACAAGCGCGTCCTTCTGCCGATCGTCAGCGACATCAAATACGCCCTTGGCCGGCTCAACGAACTCATGGCGGTGCACAAATTCGCGCCGCCCGACACGACCGCGTGGCACGCCCAGATCACACAGTGGAAAAAAGACCAGCCTTTCGACAGTTCGGCGGGTTTCGGCAAGAGCCCGCACATTCTGCCCCAGGAGGCCGTGGCCGCGCTTTACCAGCTGACCAAGGGCGAGGCCATCATCGCCACCGGCGTCGGCCAACACCAAATGTGGGCCGCGCAGTTTTACCGCTTCAACGAACCGCGCCACTTCATCAGCTCGCTCGGTCTCGGCGCGATGGGATTCGGTTATCCGGCCGCCCTCGGCGCCAAGGTCGCGCGCCCGGACAAACAGGTCATCGACATCGACGGCGACGGCTCGTTTGCGATGAACATCCAGGAACTCGCCACGGCGCACATCGAGAAAATCGCCGCCAAGGCGATGATTCTGAACAATCAGCACCTCGGCATGGTCGTCCAATGGGAAGACCGGTTTTACGGCAGCGTGCGCGGCAACACCATCCTCGGCGACGAAAGCAACGTCGGCGGCCCCGACAATCCGTCCGCGCTTTATCCCGACTTCGTGAAGATCGCCGAAGGTTTCGGCGTCAAAGGCCGGCGCGTGATCAAGAAATCCGAGCTCCGTGCCGCGATCAAGGAGATGCTGGAGTGCGACGGCCCGTTTGTCCTCGACGTCATCGTGCCCTATACCGAGCACGTGCTGCCGATGATCCCGGCCGGCAAGACGGTAAAAGAAATGATCTTGAAGTAAGACGTTTTCAACGTCTTACCATAAAAAACGGCGCCCCCCCGAAGGAGGACGCCGTGTGAGATAATTTCAGAGGTGCTTAGCTCGTCGGCACCGTCTGGATGGTCTTGATGATCCGGCCGGCGACCAAATACGGGTCGGCCGCCGAATTCGGACGGCGATCCTCGAGGTAGCCCTTGTAGCCGTTCTTGACGAAGTTGACCGGCATGCGCACGGACGCACCGCGGTCGGACAGGCCGTAGTTGAATTTGTCGATCGCCTGAGTCTCGTGGAGTCCGGTGAGACGTAGATGATTTTCGGGGCCGTAGACCGCGATGTGCTCGTCCACGTGCTTGGCAAAGGCCGCCATGAGTTGCTCGAAGTAGGCCTTGCCGCCCACTTCGCGCAGATATTTGGTCGAAAAATTCGTATGCATGCCGGAGCCGTTCCAATCGAGCGGTTGATTGAAGGGAGCGAGGACAGGTTTGCAACGCCACTCGATGTCGATGCCGTACGGCTCGCAGAGGCGCGTCATGATGTAACGGGCGACCCACATCTGGTCGGCGGCGGTCTTGGAGCCTTTGCCGAAGATCTGGAACTCCCACTGGCCTTTGGCGACCTCGGCATTGATGCCCTCGATATTGATGCCGGCCGCGATACACAGATCAATATGCTCTTCGACGAGCTTGCGGGCAATGGGGCCCACGTTTTTGAAGCCGACGCCGGTATAGTAAGGACCCTGCGGAGCCGGGAACCCGGCCTTGGGAAAGCCGAGCGGCGCGCCGTCCTGCCAGAAGAAATATTCCTGCTCGAAGCCGAACCAGGTGTCCGGATCGTCGGCAATGGTCGCCCGGGAGTTGCTCGGATGCGGTTCGCCGGCCGGCGTGAGGGTCTCGGTCATTACAAGAAAGCCGTTCTTCCGCGAAGCATCGGGGTAAAGGGCCACCGGCTTGAGCAGGATGTCCGAGCTTTTGCCTTCAGCTTGCTGGGTCGAGCTCCCGTCAAAACCCCACATCGGGATATCGGCAAGCGTCAACTTGGCAGTGTCGCCATCGATGATCTTGGTTTTTGAACGCAGGCTCGCGAGCGGCGTGTAACCGTCCAGCCAGATGTATTCCAATTTGATTTTAGCCATAATGAATAGGTGTAGGGTTGAGAGATGTTTTTGTGAGGTTTTTGTGAGTCGTGCGTCGAGCTTATTCGTTCGTCAGGGACGACGGACTAAGAATTAAGTTTTTTAGCATCTTATGGGCCAAAATAGTTAAAATCCTTAACTATTTTTGTTTGTTAGACGTTTAAATGGACCGTATCAGCAATCATTACTTGGAAGCGGCGCTTGCCAGCGTGCCGGTCGCGAGGGACTGTAGGGCGAATAGACTCCAGCTTCCTCAGGGGAGATCGGCACCATGCATGAAATGAAAGATACGGTTCGCGCGCTTGTGCGCATTGGTTACGACGGCTTGGTGTACAAGACGTTCCGCGGGCACCGGGCGAAAGAGCGCTTCGAGCAGGAGGTGCGGGTGTTGCAGCATCTGGAGGCCCGGAATTGTCCGTTCGTGCCCCGGCTGCTCAAGGTCGAGCCGGAGAATTTGAAAATCGTGACCACCAATTGCGGCAGCCGGGTCGAGCATTTGGGCGGTGAGCATCAGAAGGACCTGTTCGCCGAACTCGAGCGATACGGTGTGCGCCATGAGGACCGCGAAATGCGCAACATCACCTATCGGCCGGCGGACGGGCGTTTTTGCATCATCGACTTTGAGTTCGCCACCTTACTCGAAGGCGGCACAGATGGCGTGTCGCTGAAGCCCTGATCCGTCGACAAAGATGAACCCCGCTGCGTCACCTCCTCCGGCCGGACCGACCCTTCCGCCGCCCGACCTCCGCTGGTCCGGCCTGACCCATGTCGGACGGGTGCGTCGCAACAACGAAGACACGTTTCTCGGCCTCACTTTCGACGGGCATGAAGTGCACCACCTCGGCAAGAGCGGCCAGGCTTCGCTGGCCGGCAGGGATTTCGTTTTTGCCGTAAGCGACGGCATGGGCGGTGAAAAATCCGGCGAATTCGCCAGCCGCATCACGCTCGACCGCATTACGCGCTTGCTGCCGCGGAGCTTCCGGCTCTCGGCGGCCGGCCTGGCGGGCGGGTTCCGGGACATCCTGATCGAGCTTTTCTCGCAAATTCACGCCGACCTACTCGAACTCGGGGCCTCTTACGAAGAATGCGCCGGCATGGGTGCCACGCTTAGCCTCGCCTGGTTCACCCCCCTATGGATGTATTTTGCCCATCTGGGCGACAGTCGCATCTACTATCTGCCCCGCGACGGCGGCCTGACCCAGCTCACCCACGATCATAGCCATGTGGGCTGGCTGCGACGCCAGGGTAAACTCAACGAACGCGAAGTCCGCAACCATCCTCGTCGCAACGCGCTCCAGCAAGCGCTCGGCGCCGAGAATCAGTTCATCGAGCCGCACATCGGAGCGGTTGCCCACCAGCCCGGCGACCGTTTTCTCATCTGTTCCGATGGCCTGAACGAGGGCCTGTGGGACCGCCAGCTCGACGAACTCATCCGCACGCCCCCGCCGAATCTCGCGGGTTACACCGCCGCCCAACGCCTGGTCGAAGAGTCGGTCCAAGCCTCCGGCCAAGATAACACGACGGCGGTCGTCGTCGAAATTCCCGAATCCGCCGCTCCACCCTCGCCATGAGCAAAGGAACGTGGGTCTTCGTCTACGGCACGCTCAAGCGCGGCGGAAGCAACCATCGCTATCTCATCGGACAAAACTTTGTCGGCACCGCACGCACCCGCCCCGGTTTCCGGCTCTTCAATCTCGGCGAGTATCCCGGCATGGTCGTCCTGGCTGGCGACCGCGAAGGGGTGGCAGGCGAAATCTGGGCCGTGGAGGCCGACTGCCTCGCGCGGCTCGATGCGCTCGAGGGCGTGGCCGAAGGCCTCTATCGTCGCGAGGAGGTGCCGTTGCTTCCTCCCTACGCGGACCGCAAAGTCGAAGGTTACCTTTATGCCGGCTCGGTCGAGGGCCGGCCGGATATCGGCGGGGACTACGTGGTCTGATCGAAGTCCCCTTCAGGCGCGTGATCGAACCTCCGGCCTCGAACCCCAATCCATTTTAACACAAAGGTCGCAAAGAACACGAAGCGATGGAGATTTGCTCACCCCAAATTTCCAAGCGGTGCGGCTCTGACCCTCGGTCGCGGAAATACCACCGACTCTTCGTTCCCTTGGCGATCTTCTGTTCAAACAGATCGTGATCGATACCCTCCGACCGGCTTCGCGATCTTCCGTTACCAACAAAGGTCCTCAGCAGGCTGTTGACCCCACGTCCTCACTTTTCGGCCCACCATTGTTTGATTTGATGGACCGCATCATGGACGACAGAAGGGATATTCCGAAAGGCTTCCCATAATTGGGGCAGATAGTGGAGGCCTAACCAGAGAAACACCGCGGCCACCGCGATCCAAACGATCGCGTCGATCAAGAAAACGAAAGACCAGGCCCACCGGGGATGGCCATAACCGTAATAACACGCGCGTCGCGTCGCCTTCAAGGGCCACACGATAAGTTTATAGGCAAGAATGAGGACCAGCACCGTAATCCAGATCGGCACAATGGGCGAGAGGACGATTCCGAATACGGCGCCGGTGGCCAGCAGCGAGATCATCGCACAGGTCCACAGCACCGCAAGGATCCCATGCAACAGGGAAAGCAAGGGCATGGCGACACTGGCGCCGGGGGGGACCTCCGCGTCCTTGGCCCCGCGGCCGCACCATTTTTCCCGGCACTCGTTCGCTCTCGCCCGACTCTCGCAACAAAACGCACGGCGCCACCCGCGCACGTCCTCTCTCATTTTCCGCTTCCACTCGCGCCGCGCCTGGCGATCTGGAAAGGCTTTTGCCGCCTCGTAATATCCCTCTTTCGCGCGACGGATGAATTCCTGCGCCGTAAAGGGCTCGCCGCAGGCCGCCGCTTTCTCTTCCGGTGAACGGGCCTTGGGCACGACAACGGCGAGCACGAGGTAGACGAGCACCCCCGCGCCCCAGATGATCGTGAGGAGTATAAAGGCCAACCGCACCAGAGTTGGATCGACGTTCACATAAGCCGCCAGGCCATTGCAGACGCCCGCCAGCATGGCCCCCTCCTTTATTCGATAGAGTCGTTTCGGAAGGCCCGTCGGCCCGTCCGTTCGCCCAGCGTGAGCCGGATCGCCAGCCTCCGCCCGGGGCTGGGCGTCTCCGGCGATCGGTTCCCCCGCCGCGTTCGGAGTGCCCTCGATTGGGCCCATCTCTTCGATCACCGCGGCGATCTCCGAGGCCAGAACAACGGTCTTGTGGCTGCCTAAATGAAGCCGAAACTTATCGCCGATCGCCTGCTCGATGTCGGACATGATTTCTTCCCGATCCGGATTGCCCTGCAGTCTGGCTGACGCCGTCTCCAAATAGGAACGCAAGGAATCATAGCCGCCTTCTTCCAGTTGAAAGGCGGTGCCCCCGAGGTTGATAGCAATGACTTTGTTCAT
>JBEKQH010000042.1:0-8800 GCA_049519915.1 Opitutaceae bacterium | reverse complement strand
CGAGGGAACGAGAATGAGAACGAGGAGCCTGAAGTCTGTCGGCGACGCGTCCCGACGCAGCGTTTCACACCGGATGCATCTTCAAAATAGCCTTTTCCCGGGATGGCGCTCAAGGGCCATCCCGCACATCGGGCAGGGACCGGGCTGGTCCGATACGACCCCTTCGCACATCGGGCAAAAATAGGCCGCGCGGGCGGCGGCCGTTTCCGCCGGGCCCATGTTATCGAGCGAGCGAGCGCCCGAGGCCTCGGGCGGACGTTCGTGTGGGTGGGAGTCGTGTTTCATGCAAAGCCAGGCCGGTCGCTCCGGTCGTCGGAGGCCGGGTGCGGAACCGCCATAAGATACGACCTTCGGTCGGGACCAAACCCTCAAATTCTTTTCTCTTACCGACCCGCGAAACCGTTCGATGGAGACCGGATTTTCTCAAACGGGAAGTCCGCCAGCAGCTGGTCGAGCGGCCGGGAGAGAAAAGCATCCTGGCCGAGAGCGGCCATCCGCTCGCGGTAAGACCGGGCAATCGGATCGATCCCCACGAGGGTGTCGCCGGCGGGATCGTCTCCGTAACTGTCAAAGGCGTGCTTGAAGTCCTGCAGAGTGATCTGGGCCAGCGGCCGCGCCGGCCGATAAGTGTAATCGCCGGGCGAGGGGTGGCCTACCGGCGAGACCGGCACGATGAATTTCAAGTCAACCAGACAATGGAGGCATTCATTGAGGATTTGCGTGGAGACTTTGAGCAGCGTGCCGAGCTGGGAAGCGGTGACCGGCGGCCGGTCTTCTTGGAATTGCCGGCAGATGGTGAGCAGCACGACGAGCGACAGACGTTCGCGGGTGGCTTCGGCAAGGTTGTGCCAGGCGGCCCGGCTGCTGCGAAAACGGACATTTTGCACCGCATAGCTGAGCTGGCCACCGACGAGCACAAAAAACCAAAAGATATAGAGGCCAAACATAAGCATCGGCAGAATGCCGAGCGAGCCATAGAGGCTCTTGTTGATGAGCACGCGGCGAAAATAGAGGAAGGCGAGATAGTTGTTCAACACGAGCAGTCCCGCCACGACGAACGCCCCGATGAACGCGGCGTGCCAGTAGACACGAGTGTTGGGCACGAAACGATAGAACAGCATGAGAACAACGATGAGCACCACGAAGGAAAACGAGGACAGCAGCAGGCCCAATACGTGGAGCAGATCGGCGCCGAATGGCAGTTGTTTGATAAAAACGTTGATAAAGGTGCCGGCGCCGAGCGCGGTGGCGGCGGCGAAAAAAAGCAACGCGCCGAGGATGAGCACGGTCCAGTAGAGCACGATGCGCTTGAGCAGGCTCCGGCCGCGGTGCACGCCCCAGATTTCGTTGAAGGCGTCTTCGATGGCCATAAACAGCCCCAGCACAATGACGGCCAGCGTCAGCACGCCGAGGACGCCGGCGGTATTGTGGCGGGAACCGGCGACGAAACCGTTGATGAGCTGGATGAGGTCTCCGTTGACAGAGCCGGTGGGTCTCCGCGGGCGGTAGGTCGGCCGCAACGGCGGTTTTGCGCCCGGCTCGGCCGCGGGGCTTGGGCCGGCTGCGGCAACCGTCGACCGCTTGGGCGCGCCGGTCGGACTATTGGCGTCTTTTTCCTCGGAGGGCGGATGAGGACTCTGGTCGGAAAGCTTTTCGTACTCCGAGATCGAGGGCGCGATAAAGAGGATAAGCCGGTTGAGCGTGCCGACAGCCAGACGAGGGTTGTTTTGGTCGATGGCAAACCCCGCCACGAACACCGCGATAGCCACCAACGGGCCCAGGCCGATCAGCGAACTGAAACTAAGGGCGGCGGCGCGGCTGGCCGCCTTGTTTTCAAACAGACCGCCCACCGTGAGCGATATGACGCGCAACAAGGCATAGAACCACCCGCGAGGCGTCCGGTCGGAAAACCAAACCGATTGCCAGATTTCCGTCCGGAGCAGCCGGGAAATTCTTCCCCAGCGATGAGCCACCCGCGCCATGGTCAGTGAAAATTACCGCGACGCGCCGGGGATCAGGTCAACATGTAATAGGCAAAAGCCAGCATGCCGGCGAGTCCCAGTCCAACGGAGACGCCCAGCGCCAGAAAATCCACGAAGATCGTGCAGAGATAGAGCCCGAGAGAGGCCGCCGCGACGGCCAGAAGCGGCGGCGTCTCGCCGCGCACCCAGAACAGAAAACCGATAAATCCGAGGCCCAGGGCCGCTCGAAAACGCACAAAAGGATAAAGCGTGACCATTTGCAGCAAGAGCAAAAGGCAAAGAAAGAAGTCGAGGGCGCCGAGAAAGATGAGCGGCTGACCCACAATTTTATTCACATCGAGCGCGGAAAGAATGTCGATGGACGGCAGTAGCTCGGAAGCCGCCGCAATGAAAAGCAAGGCCGTGCAGGCATGCAGGCCGATTTTCGCGGCCCGGCCCCGGGCGATGGCGGGATCCTTGGCGTGCTTGGTATCGGCAGTCTTGCCCTCGGCAGCGGCGAGCATGTCGCTCACGCTGATGGGCTCCTGATTGTCGTGGTCAATGTTGAGGGTGGCGACGTTGACCTTGGGCTTGACGGTGAGCTTCCTTTTCTCCGGGAAGAGGACCGACTTGAGGTCGGCATTGGCCCCGACGGGAACCCATTTTTCGGAGCCGCTCTCATAATAGAGAGTGTCGAGGCCTACCTGCCCGGCTTCCGCCAGGGAAGAAAGCTGTTCTTGGGTGAAGGGGCCCCGTGCCTCGGTAGCACCCGCGTTGCGGATGTAAAATTCCTGCGTGGCCATGAAAAGGTAGGTTGGGGGTGGGAAGACTGAGCGGCAAGAAATTTGTAATTAGCTGAGTGCCGGTTAACAAACTTTTCGATAAGAAGGGATTTTGCCTACATCCTTTGAAGTGTCCGTAAACCAAGAAGATGCAATCCTGTTTCCAGCACAAGGAGAGTGCGGGCGCAGAGCAGCAAACGGCGGCCCCGGACGGCCGGATCCTCCACGATGACCTTGTCGGCGACGTAGAAGCTGCTGAACTGGCCGGCGAGTTCATAGAGGTAGGTGCAAAGGAAATGCGGGCGGAGCTGCGCGGTGGTAGTCTGAAGCACGGCGGCAAAGCCGGTCAGCTTGCGGGCGAGCGCGAGTTCGGCCTCGGTGGCGGGCGGCGTGGCGCCGACGGTAGCCGCGCGATCGCTTGGATCGAGGCCGATTTTGCGGAAAATTGAGCGAATGCGGGTCACGGCGTAGAGCAGATAGGGAGCGGTGTTGCCGTCAAAAGAGAGGATCTTGTCCCAGGCAAAAACGTAATCGCTGCTGCGGTTTTGGGCCAGGTCGGCATAACGCACGGCGCCGATGCCGACCGCATTGGCAATGTCATGCCGCTCGGCTTCCGGCAGGTCGGGCGATTTTTCCGTGACCAGCGCAAAAGCGCGTTCTTCGGCCTCGGCCAGCAAGGCCTTCAGTTTAATCGGGTCCCCGGAACGAGTCTTAATGGCTTTGCCGTCCTCGCCGAGGATAGAGCCGAACGATACGTGCTCGAAACGCGGCAGGGGGCGGCCGGTCTTCTCGAACCATTTGACCGTCGTCAGCCAAAGTTGCTCGAAATGATCGTTTTGCCGCGTGTCGGTGAGGACGATGATGGTGTCTGCATGGAAATGCCCGGTGCGGTAAAGCATGGTCGCAAGGTCGGTCGAGGCGTAATTGGCCGCGCCATCGGACTTGCGGATAATGAACGGCTGGGCCTTGAAACGCGGATGTTCGGGATGGAAAACCACCAGCGCGCCCTGGCTTGTTTCGGCCAGGCCGCAGGCGGTAAGCTCATCGTAAACCGGCTGTAGCTTGTCATTGTAGAAACTTTCTCCGAGCACGAAATCGAAGCGAATGCCGAGCAGGTCGTAAATCTTTTGGAAGGCGGCGAGGCTGGCCCCGCTGATTTCTTTCCAGATTGCGAGGTTCTCGGCATCGCCGGCCTGAAGCTTGACGAGCTCCTGTTGGGCCTCCTTTAACGCGGCCGGATCGGCCTCGGCAGCGGTATTGCCTACTTTATAGAGGCGTTCGAATTCGTCGAGAGGATCGCGCGCGAGGGCCGAGGGATCGAGGTGGCGCTTGTAGGCCCAGATAAGCTTGCCGAACTGTGTGCCCCAATCGCCAATATGGTTGTCGCGGATGACTTCGGCACCGCAGAACTTGAGTAGCCGGCAAATGGCCTCGCCGATGACCATGCCGCGGATGTGCCCGACATGGAGCTGCTTGGCCGTGTTGGGCGAACTGAAATCCACGACCTCTCGGCGGCCTTGGTAAAATTTTGCCGCCCCGGTCGCCAGATGTTCCTCCGAATCGTATTCGTCGAGCCACGCGAGCAGCGCGGTCGGTTTGAGTTTAAAATTGATGAAGCCGGGGCCGGCGATGGCTACATCGCATTCCTGCCTTATATCGTCCGGCAGGGCGGCCACGATTTCCTCGGCAATTTTACGCGGATTGAGCTTTCTGGCTTTAGCATAGCCCAGCACGCCATTGGCTTGAAAATCTCCGTGGCGGGGATCAGCCGTCCGGACTTCGGGCTCGAACGCGGCGGTTTCCAACCCGGAGCGGTCGGCGGCGGATTTCAGGGCCGCATCGAGATGTGCGGCAATGTCGAACGAAACGTGCATCCCGTTAGTTCAGCTCCCGGCAGGGCTCTCGCGCAAGCGTGGAGTTGGAACATCTTGGTTGATCAGGGATTGCCAGAAGCTCCGCAAATCCGGGTGGGTAAAATTGTCTCGACAAAACAGGCTCAACGTGTTTTTTGGTAAACTTTTAGAGCCAGCGAGCTCGCATCCTTATTCGCATAACCCATCCATGAGTAAACGCCATATCCCACCGCGTCGTTTCATAAAGCCATCATTCGTCAGCCTGATCGAGAAAAAACGTGAAGGCGGGGAGTTCACACAGGAGGAAATTCGTTACATTATCGATAGTACCATCGACGGCGAAATGCCGCAGCACCAGCTTTCGGCGCTGTTAATGGCCATTTTCTTCCAACAGATGTCCGCGCAGGAAACGGCGGACCTGACCGAGGAAATGATGCTATCGGGCGAAGTCATTGATTTGTCGCATATCGCCAAGCCGAAGATCGACAAATATTCCACCGGCGGAGTGGGCGACAAGACCTCGCTCGTTCTTGTGCCGCTCGCCATGGCCAGCGGGGTGGTCGTTCCGATGATGTGCGGGGTCGAACACGACCACATCATCAATACGCTCGACAAACTGGCGTCGATCCCCGGCTTCAAGGGCGCCCAGAGCATCGAACATTTTTCCTCCCAGCTTGCGCGCATCGGCGGCGCCATTGTCGCGCAGAGCGAAGATCTGGCGCCGGCTGACGCCAAGTTTTACGAACTGCGCAAGGAGACCGGCACGATTCCGAGCCTGCCGCTCATCACCGGCAGTGTCCTTTCGAAGAAACTCGCCGAAGGTTCCGAAGGCTTGGTGATCGACGTGAAGTGGGGCAACGGCTCCTTCATCAAAGAGCTTGAGCAGGCCAAGCAGCTGGCCCGTTCGATGACTCGGGTCGGACGCTCGATGAAGCGCCGCTGTGTCGCGCTCGTGACCGATATGAACCAGCCGCTCGGCGATACCGTCGGCACCTCGCTCGAAATCAAGGAGGCCATCGCGTTGCTCAAGGGCCAGGGTCCCGAAGACATGAAGGAGCTCGTTTTGAAGCTTGGCATGGAGATTGTCCGCCTCGCCGGGGTGGCCGGGTCCACGCTCTCGGCCAAACAAACGGTGCAGCGCCATCTGACCGACGGCTCCGCGCTCGCCAAGTTCAAGGATCTGGTCAAAGCGCAAGGCGGCGACGTCAGCTATGTCGACCATCCGGAAAAATTTCCCCACGCGAAGCACATCCGCAAGCTGCCCGCGCCTAAAAGGGGCTACGTCCATACCATCAATGCCGCGATGATCGCGCGCGGCGTCCATCTTCTCGGCGGCGGAAGGGAAGAGGCGCATGACAAGATCGACTACGCCGTGGGCGTATCGGAAATCAAGAAAGTCGGCACGCAGGTGAAGCAAGGCGAGCCGCTCATGATGATCCATTACAACGACGAGGCCAAGCTCGAGCAGGCGCTCGAATACTTCAAGAACGCCTACCGTCTTGCGCCCAAGCGTCCTACGCCCCCGCCGCTGGTCGTCGAGCGCGTAGCCTAGCAACGCGGAGGACGAAGTCCGACGCGTTGCTCGTGGAAACGGGGTGCGGCCGCACAATTAAAATTGCCCGTTCCGATCGCATCGATCAATCGTGTCTCAATGACGAAATCGAGTGCGTCCGCGTCACCCGCTGCGCCGCCGCCCGCCGAAGGACGCTATCGGGTATTTTGGACCATTCTGGTCATGGCCGGTGTGCCGCTTTTTTATTGGAGGTTTACCGGTCAGGCTTGGGAGGATTTTCTTATCACTTTTCGCGCGAGTCATAACTTGGCGGCGGGCCATGGCCTGACCTACGAGCCCGGTCTGCGGATCTATAGCTTTACCTCGCCGATCAACGCTCTTCTGCTGGCGGCCTTTGACTGGCTTACCCGGACCCGTGATTACACCTTGCCCTGGGCTCTCTATAACGTGGCGGCCATTGGGGCGTTTGTCGCCGGCGGCCTGGTCTTGCAAAGGCTCATGGGCGATCTGGAGTCGCGGCCGATGGCGGGTGCCGCCTGGCTATGGCCCCTCTTCCTCGTCCTCTGTGTGCGCACGACCGCCTTTGTCGTCAACGGTCAGGAGGCGGGTTTCTGGGTTGTTTTCTTGGCGCTGGGTCTCGCCGCGACGGTCCGCGGCCTCGATCGCACGTGGCCGAGCGCCGGAATCGCCTGGTGCGGACTGATGTGGACGCGACCCGATTCGGTCGTGCATATCTTTCTGCTGGCGGCGATAGCGCTGGTCTGGCCTGCGCGCGACCGGCGAAGTGAAATGATCGGCCTTTTGCGCGCGGCCGGCCTTTGCGGACTCGGCTATTTGCCATGGTTTGCGGGCACCTGGCTCTATTACGGCTCACCGGTGCCGAATTCGGTCCAGGCCAAGGTCGGGACCTATATCGCCTATGGCCAGCCCTGGAGTCTGGCGGAAAAAATCGGCAAAATGATCGATGCGATGGGCGGTGCGTTTACCCCGATGTACGCCGCGGGCACCAGTGGCTGGGGGCCCGGGTGGCGGTGGAGCGCCGCAGGGCTCGGGTTGATCACGGCGACCG
The DNA here is from genome assembly GCA_049519915.1 of Opitutaceae bacterium. GTDB lineage: Bacteria > Verrucomicrobiota > Verrucomicrobiia > Opitutales > Opitutaceae > DASRHD01. Next base: position 1,622 of record JBEKQH010000042.1, on the reverse strand, counting down.
CCTGGCTGATCCCCGGCGTTTCCCGTTTGACCCGCTGCGCCAGCGCCGCCTGCCTTGGATCGATCGGTTACCTGGCTTTTGTCTGTAGCTATGGCGTGGCCTATCCGTGGTATTTTATCCCATCCGGCTTGTTTGGTTCCCTGGTCTGCGCGCGGCTGGTCTTCGAATGGCCGTTCGGCTCCCGCCTCTTTTCGCGAATGGGACGCGGGGCGTTCGGTGTGGGCAGCCTTGCGCTCGTCGGTTTTTTCTTTGGCTATTCGTTGCCGTATTTTGCCAACGAACAGGAACTCGTGGCGCATGAGGTGCTGCAACCGATCGGACTTTGGTTGCACGACCATGTGCGACCGGGCGACAAGGTGTTTCTCGAGCCGATCGGTTATATCGGGTACTACAGCGACGCTTCTTTGTATGATTATCCGGGTCTGGCCACGCCCAAGGTGGTTCAATTGCGGCGCCAAGGGTTGAAATTCTATTCCTTAATTCAGGCGTTGCAGCCGGCCTGGCTGGTCTTGCGGGGGGCGGAACTCGCCGAGTTTGAAAAATATCCGGCCTTGGCCAAGCAGTACGGGATTGCGATCGAAATCGACAACCGCCGAAAAATTTTCGAGACGATGGGCGCAGACGGCCAGCAGATGATGGTCAATGCCCATTTCTTTGTCCTGCATCGACTCCAATGAACGGATGCCGCTTGCGCACGAATTCAGCCTTTCTAGGTGGAGCGGCTTGACCTCAAGACGCTCTCAGCGCGTTGAGGTCAACGCGCTCCACCCACCGCGCGAAACAGTTCATTGGCCTGTTCCAGGCAACCCCGACAGGTCGGGATTGCTCAGGGTCTCTGAACGCGTTGGCCGGGGCTTTTTATTCCGGCCCGGAGGGTCCGGCCAAGGCTTCGGCGGCCAGGCCCCAGCGCAGATTATAGAACGAGTGGAGGAATTCCTTCAGCCCGGCGGCCTCGGCCAGAGCCAGGACCGTGGCTAGCGCGGTGGGAAAAACGTCGGCGCGCGACGGCGGCAGCCCGCGGATTTTTTTTCGCTCGGCGAGGGCCAGGGGCGCAAGGCGGTCGAGCAAGGCGCGCAGATCCGTCACCGTCACCGTCGGCGACGTTTCCTGAAGGCGTTTCCCGAGTTGGGTGGCAAAAACGGACCGGGCCGCGGTCATGGTGCCGCCGGCAAAAATCGCGGCCGCACCGGCCAAGCTGAAGTGAAAATTGTTCCTGGCGACGGACTCTTGCACGTGGGCGACGATGGCGGCGCGGGCCGGGTCGGACAACGGGCCGGACGGATCCGGCACAAATTTCTCGGTCAGACGCACGCAGCCGAGCGGTAGGCTGACGGCTTGTGTCACGCGGCGGGCGCGGAAAGCCAGGCATTCCAGGCTGCCTCCGCCCAGGTCGAAGACATAAAAATCGTCCAGATGAGCCAGGGCCGGGTCGCACACCAACCCGGCGCCGATGAGAGCGGCCTCTTGGCCGCCGGTGAGGATGCGGATGTCATGGCCGGTCGCGGCGCGGACCCGCGCGCAAAAATCGGCGCCATTGGCCGCCTCGCGTACGGCGCTGGTGGCGACCAGGATCGTCCGGGCCGGCGCCAAGGGAGCGGCCGTGGCCAACAGATCGCGAACGG
>JBEKQH010000041.1:0-8852 GCA_049519915.1 Opitutaceae bacterium | reverse complement strand
CGGAGCGGCACTGGCCAGCTTGGGCCTTTGGCGGGCTTCGTCATTTTTTCAGCCGTGCTCACGTTCCTGTTATTGGGAACCAACGTATTTGAATATCTCGTCACTCTGTTCGCTCAGGCGAGTAGTTTGAGCCTAAGCGCCGGCGAATTCTCTCTTTTCCCCTGGACCCTGGTCCCGTCGTATTTGCCGATGATCTTCGGCTTGCATACCTTCGGCGAAATCGGCCGCGATCCGCTTCTTTCCCTCCAAATCGCCGCGGGATTTGTCCTCGCGGGCTATGCTCTTCGTTGCGTCTGGCGCAGTGCGGTCCGGGATCTGCCCGCCGGCTATCTGGGACTGGTCATCATCGGACTCGGCCTCTCCCTCTTCTTCAAGAAATACGACTTCGGACTCTTCAAACTCGCCATGTATGCGCAGCCGATTCTGGCGCTGTGCTTCGCGCAGGATCTTTCGCGGTTTTTATTTAACCAAAGCCTGAACGTCCGGCGGGCCGCCCGCTGGGGACTAGCCGCCTTTGTGGTCTGCACCGTGCCCGCAGCCTACAATTATACCCATTCCTCGCTCGGTGACAAGGGCGGCGGGCTGGCTGAAATCGTCGATGCGTCGAGGGTCGGCGTCAAATTCGCGCCGCCCAAAGATCTCCCTTACGATTCGATCTGCAGCGACATCAACAATCTCGTCGCCGCCAAAATGCTGATGTTATATACAAAAAACATCGAGACCTACTTTCTCTCGCGCGATTACGCGACAAACCTTTCGTCTTTCAGGCCGCCGGCCTTCCTCTGCGACAAAAGCTCCGGCGGACTCGCCATGAACGACACCTTTCTCCTGCGTCTCTTTTTCCCCGAAAATTTTCTGCAAAGCCAGGTCCCCTTTTACCTCCCTCCAAAAATTGTCGCCGCCGACAACGAGTGGCTGGATCTGGGCCCTCATGACCAAGGCCGCCATCTATTTGTCGCTTTGCGCTCCGACTTGGACGGCTTTAACAAATCGAATCCGGATGGCGGTTGGCGGGTCGATAATATCTATCAATATAAGCTCGAAAGCCTGTTACAAAACCGCCTGGTTTTCATCCACTCAAAACTTGGGCCGCAATATTTTCTATCCGACCGGGCTCGCGTGGCGATCTATCAACGTGAGCCCGATCCCGCCATGCCGGGCACGGCTTCCTATCATGGAACCGGGCGCTTCAATGTCTTTGAAGTGGTCAACCCAACCCCGAGTTTTCGCATGGTGGTGGACTTTACGTGCAGCTCATTGGGCGCCGAGGCCTGCCAATTGCCGGAACATGCGGCGGTCGAAGGCGCGGGGAAATATCCGCTGGCGTTTGTCGGCGATGGTTCGGCCCGGGTCATCTCTCCGCCCCTTCAGCCGGAATTTTTGCACGACAACGCGTATCTGACCGTGGATTTCGGCCGGGAAGGCCGGCCTTTCACCACCCAAAAAACGGGATTGATGCGTCTATACGGTGTCGCCAAGAACCTCGATAACCGCCGTTTGGTCGGCGATACCCGCGATATTTCACTTCTGACCGAAGAACAATATCGCGCGCTGACGCGCCCGACCATGATCAGCCGCTTTCCGGACGATCTCTATCGCTATCCAGGGCTCGAATATTCCGGCCTGTCCGAGGATGGCTGGATCGCCGGCGAAGCTTATGTCAAACTAGGCCCTTCGCATCCGGGACAGACGCTTGTTTTCCGCGGCCTGATCCCGGCCGTGCCGAAATTTGCGAACCACGGCGTCGACCTTTCTCTTCTGATCAATGGAACGCTCTCCGGCACCGTGCACCTCATGCCCGGCGAATTCAGCCTTAGCCGGCCGCTCGTTGAAAAGTCGGATATCACCTCCGTGGCTTTTCATTTTTCCGATGCCCAAAAATACGAATTCAAGCTGGATCGACGGCGTTTTTCCGCCTTGGTCCGGGAAATTGCGATCAAGGACGCTGCGGAGGTTTCCGCCCAGGCCCATCGTTCCGGTCCATCGGGAGAGGCGCCCGAGCGCAGCGGGCTGGACAGCGACGGTTGGCTTGACCGCACCGCGGTTTTAAAAACGCCGGTTTTCCCCGGATTCAAAGTGCTCAAGATCGACCTGGAAATGCCGGGGTGGGCGCCGATCGCCAGCAACGGATTAAAGGTCTTTCTCAATGGTCGCCTGATTCAGGCCGACCTCGTGCCCCGCGGCTCCGACCAGAGCCTTTATCTTCCGATCGCGGCCGGCGCGCCCGCCGAGGTGCGCCTCGAATCCGCGACGGCTTTTGTCCTGCCTAAGGAATATCGCGAACGCTGCTTCTTGGTGAAGAATCTATCGTACGAAGAACCCACCCGCGCCGATCTCTTCGCGCGCGGGTGGCACAAGAGCGGATACGCTTTCTCCATTGATCGTGCCGACACCGACGGTTGGGTGGACCGCCGGGTCGCCTTCCGCTTCCCCGCCACCACGCAGTACAAATCCGCCATCGTTGACGTCGTGCGCTTTCCGGCCCCGTCTAACCTGCCGCTTGCCGTCTCCATCGACGGCGCGATCGCCGTGAACCATCCGCTCGGACTCGAGCAGGCCGCACGCATCCGGATCCCGCTCTCGGCCCAAACCGAGACCACGGCTACGCTCGCGACCGAGCGCAGCTTCCCGCTGGCCGCGCCGGACTCCCGCCAGCGTTCCTTTCGCATCACGGGCATAGACTTCGAATAAACCGGTTGTTTTTCCCGCTCGCCCGCTTTATTCCTCAGCATTCTCCCCACGCCATGCTTCTCAGCCTCGTCGTTCCCGTCTATAAAGAGGAAAAGAACGTCCCTGAATTCCTCGCCCGCATCCGGCCCATCTTGGCCCCGGTCACCGAGGACTACGAAATCATCTTTTCGCTCGATCCTTCCCCCGACCGCACCGAGGAGGTCATCCTGGAATACCGCTCGACCGACCCACGGATCAAGCTGCTCAGGTTCTCCCGGCGTTTCGGCCAGCCCATGGCTACGCTGGCCGGTCTGCAATACTCGAGCGGCGAAGCCGTGATCGTGATGGACGTGGACCTCCAGGACCCCCCCGAATTGATCGGTGAGATGATTGGCAAATGGCGCGAAGGGTCCGAGGTCGTCCTGCCGCAACGAATCCGCCGCACGGGCGAACCGTGGGTGAAAAAATTGACCGCCGCCGTCGGCTACTCGATCATCAACAAGATCGCCGACGTCCAGATTCCGCCCAACACCGGCGATTTCCGACTGATGTCGCGCCGGGTGGTCGACGAAATCGTGCGACTCAAGGAATGCCACGGCTTTCTTCGCGGCATGGTCGCCGTCGTCGGATTCAAGCAGGTCATCATCCCCTTCAACCGTCCGGCGCGATTCGCCGGCCAGACCAAGTATAACCGCTTCCTCGGCTCCCTGCGCATCGGCTTCAACGGTCTTTTCTGTTTTTCCACCTATACCCTCACGCTGGCCACCACCATGGGGTTCATCATCGCCGGGGCCTCATTCCTTTTGGCCGCCATCTACCTTTTCTACAAATTTACCGGCCGGGAGATCCTCTGGGGCAACCCAACGCTCGTCATTCTGGTGGCCTTCCTCGGCGGCGTGCAACTCATCAGCGTCGGCATCCTGGGCGAATACATCGGCCGCATCTACGAGGAGGTTCGCGCCCGCCCGAAATTCATCGTCGATCGGGCGGAAGGTTTCCCGCGAAACCTTTAATTTACCTTGCCATGCCCACCACCCAATGGCCCAAGACGCGGCCGCCGCTCACCCCGGCGCAACAGCGCATCAGCGACGATTTCATGAAGCTCTGGCACGAGGTGCTGCCCAGGCGCTTCGGCCTCGTAGAGACGTTCAACCATAATTTTCCAGTCAAACATTCGCGCCCCGGATTCGAGACCACGCTCGAAATCGGCGCCGGCTTGGGCGAACACCTGCATTACGAGAAGCTCACGCCCCTGCAGGAGAAAAATTACCACGCGCTCGAGCTGCGGGAAAACATGGCGGCCAACATCCGCGAAAATTTTCCGCGCATCCAAACCACCGTCGGGGACTGCCAGTCGCGGCTGGAGTATGCCGACGGTTTTTTCGACCGCGTGCTGGCCGTGCACGTGCTTGAACACCTGCCCGACCTGCCTGCCTGCGTCCGCGAGGCCTACCGCCTCTGCCGAAAACCAAGCGGGCAATTTCTTGTGGTCATCCCGTGCGAAGGGAGTCCGGCCTATGCGCTCGCCCGCAAGATTTCGGCCGAACGCGTCTACAAGCGGCGTTACGGCGGCTCCTATAAATGGTTTTACACCCGCGAGCACATCAACCGGCCGCACGAAATACTCGCCGAACTCCGCCCCTTCTTTACGGTTGAAAGCCGCCGTTTTTTCCCTTTGCCCATGCTCCCCGCCATTTTCTGCAATCTGTGCATCGGACTCGCGCTCAAGCCGCGACCGGCGCCCCTGGCGGGATAAAATTTTCCCATGCATAAAATTTTTATCACCGGCACCGCCGGTTTCATCGGCAGCAGCCTGACCGATCGCCTGCTGGCCGAGGGCAAGACCGTCGTCGGTTGGGACAATTTTTCCACCGGCCAGGAGAAATTTCTCGAAGGCGCCTTGAAACATCCGCGCTTCACGCTCGTGCGGGGCGATAATCTCGATCTGCCTGCGCTCACCCGGGCGATGGGCGGATGCGACTTTGTTTTTCACTTTGCGGCCAACGCCGACGTGCGCTTCGGCACCGAGCATCCGCGCAAGGACCTCGAGCAAAACACCATCGCCACGTTCAACGTGCTCGAGGCCATGCGGGCGAACGGCATCAAGCGAATCGGGTTTTCCTCGACCGGTTCGGTCTATGGCGAGGCCGCCGTCATTCCCACCCCCGAGGACGCGCCGTTTCCGATCCAAACCTCCCTCTACGGAGCCTCCAAGGTCGCGGGCGAAAGCATGATCGCCGCGTATGCCGAAGGGTTTGGGTTTGAGGCCTATCTGTTTCGCTTCGTCTCGATCCTCGGCGAACGCTACACGCACGGCCATATTTTCGATTTCTACCAGCAGTTGACCGAGCATCCCGGCTGGCTCAAGGTTCTCGGCGACGGCACCCAGCGCAAAAGCTATCTCTATGTGCAAGATTGTCTTGATGCGATTCTGCACGTCACCGGCCCCGGTGCCGCCCACGACCCCAAACCTCGCCCTCAAATCTACAATCTGGGCGCTCCCGAGTATGTGCAGGTCAACGACAGCATCCGTTTTATTTGCGGCGCGCTCGGCCTGAAACCGGAATTGCGCTACACCGGCGGCGATCGCGGCTGGATCGGCGACAATCCGTTTATTTTCCTCGACACAAAAAAAATCCAGGCCACCGGCTGGAAACCCAAACTCACCATCGAGCAGGGCATCGTCAAGACCCTCCGCTGGCTCCAGGCCAACCCTTGGATTTATGCATCTCGGAAATAGTCCTATCACCCTCCTTTAACCGGCTGATGAACACTTATAGGCACTTATTATCCCGAGCACGGATTCGATCCGTTTTTAACCGCTAATGGACGCTAATGAACGCTCATCGGATACCGCGGACTAACCCGGATATGAATTGGCTGTGGAAACCGAGTAGACCGTCGTTGCGATCAGAAAACGCTGCCGCAGCGCTTTCTGGCGCACCTCGGCGGCCTGCACGGCCTGCGGCCGTGTGCCGCGGTCGCGGCACCGTTTTCCAACAGTCTATTCGCGTTAATTCGCGTCCATTCGCGTTTAAAAATATCGGTGGTCCGACTGTATGGATCGCTGCGCGACCTTCGTGTTCAAAATCCAAATCCGCGATCGTCCGTGCCATCCGCGGGGGAAAGGATTTAATTGCCTAAATGAGCGTTCCCTTGCGCATCACCGTCCTTGGACTCTGGCACCTCGGGAGCGTCACGGCCGCCTGTTGCGCCCAGCATTTTCAGGTGACCGGCCTCGATTTCGACGCCGGCACCATTGCGAAACTCAACTCCGGCCAAGCCCCGTTGCTCGAGCCGGGATTGGATGAGCTGATCGCCGCCGGCCTCGCCGCCCGGCGCCTTGCCTTCACCACCGACCCGGCCGCTGCGTGTTCGGGCGCGGAGGCGCTCTGGCTCTGCTCCGACACGCCGGTCAATGACAACGATGAGTCGGATGTGGACTCCGTGCTGGGCGACTTGCGCCGCTGCCTGCCGCATCTGCCGGCCGGCGCTTTGGTGCTGGTTTCCGCCCAACTTCCGGCCGGCACCTGCCGCCGGCTGGAAGCCGAGTTTCCCTTCTTCCATTTCGCGTGCTCGCCTGAAAATTTACGCCTGGGCAAAGCGATCGACGCCTTTACGAAAGCGGACCGGGTGGTGGTCGGGCTTCGCGACGATACCGTAAAGCCGCTGGTTGAAAAAATTTTTGCGCCTTTTACCGCCCGGGTGCTCTTCATGCGCACCGAATCGGCCGAGATGGTCAAACATGCCTTGAACTCGTTCCTGGCCATTTCCATCACCTTCATCAACGAAATCGCCCGGCTTTGTGAACACACGGGAGCCGACGCCAAAGAAGTCTCCGCCGGTTTGAAGAGCGATGTTCGCATCGGCCCGCGCGCTTATCTCGGCCCCGGCGGGCCGTTTGCCGGCGGCACGCTGGCCCGCGATGTCGTCACCTTAACGAAGCTGGCGGCAACCGCCGGTGAAACCTTAGCCGTCATTCCGGCGATCAAGCAAAGCAACGATCTGCATCGCGGTTGGGCTTTCCGCCGGCTGCAGTCCCGCCTGGGCGACCTGCATGGGCACCCGGTCGCTTTGCTCGGCCTGGTTTACACCCCTGGCACCGATACGCTCCGCCGCAGTTCCGCGATTGAACTTTGCCGCGCCCTGCTCGCGGCCGGCGCCGAGGTGAGAGCCTTTGATCCGGCCGTGAAGCATTTGCCCGATGAATTTTTAAAGGTCCGGGTTGAGTCCGAGCTCGCCGCCACGGTAAAGGGCGTCGATGCGGTGGTGGTTTGCACCGAATGGCCCCACTTCCGCCAGGCGGACTGGTTCGTCATCGCCTCGACAATGCGTCAACGCGTGTTCGTCGATGCCAACCGATTCCTAGAAAAAGAATTGCTTACGGTGCCCGGAGTTGAACATCTGTCCGTGGGCCGGGCCGGTGGATACAAGTAACAGGTAACAAGGATCAAGATTATGTGCGCATCCCTCTCCCTTGTTACTTGATACCTGATACTTGTTGCCTGACACCTGATACCTTCAAATCTCCAACATGAAGCTTAAGGGACTAAACGCGATCATCACCGGCGGCAGCCAGGGTCTCGGCCAAGCCATCGCCGAACACTTTTTGCGCGAAGGCGCCCATGTCGTTATCTGCGCCCGTGGCGAATCCGAACTCTTTGCGACGCGCGACCAGCTGGCCCGGCTTTTCCCCTCACAAAAGATTCTCGCCCAAACCTGCGACGTCGCGGACGAAGGCCAGGTCAACGCGCTGGTCGATTTTGCCCTCCAGGCGCTCGGCCCGCTCCATATTCTCGTCAACAATGCCGGCATCTACGGCCCACTGGGGCCGACCGAGTCGGTCGATTTGTCCGCCTGGCGGCAGGCGATGGACGTGAATCTCTTTGGCGTCCTGCTGCCCTGTCGCGCCGTCATTCCGCATTTTAAAAAGGCCGGGCGCGGCAAAATCATCATTTTGTCCGGCGGGGGCGCCACCAATCCCCTGCCTAACATCAGCGCCTATGCGGCCAGCAAAGCCGCCGTAGTCCGGCTGATGGAGACGCTCGCCGAGGAATTGCGCCCCTATCGTATCGACGTCAACGCCATCGCTCCCGGCCCGCTGGCCACTCGGCTGGTCGATGAAATTCTCGCCGCCGGGCCGGAAAAAGTGGGCCAGGCCTTTTTCAACAAGAACAAACAGTGGAAGGAAAAGGGCGCCGCACCTCTCTCCCTCGGGGCGGAACTCGCCGTGCATCTGGCCGGCACCCAGGCCGACGGAATCACGGGCAAACTGATCAGCGCCCAATGGGATCCGTGGGCCAAGCTGCACGAACACCGCGACGAACTGGCCAAGAGCGACATTTACTGCCTGCGGCGCATCGTGCCGGAAGATCGCGGGCAGAAATGGAGCTAGGGCGTATTTTTGAAGGCCCACTTTTCTTTGTGATCTTTCGTGGCAAAAAATATGCCTGGCCGCTGACCCACCGTCTGAGAGGAAAGAGCTCCTCGCCGCAGGCCAGGCAATAAGGCTGCAATTTTAATGAAGAGGCTCTAGAGAATGAAAATTGAATCCAGATTGTAACACTCGTGGGCTAAACTCTTGCTTGAATATTTAAAGGTTAGTCAGAGCCTCGGTTACCCATGCCTGATCAACCACCTGCACCCACCGGCTTCGCCCTCATCGGCTGCGGTGTCATCGGCCAGAAGCGCGCCGCCGCGCTGAGCCGGATTTCGGACGCCATGCTGCATTATGCGTGCGACCTTGACCCGACGCGCGCCGCGGCGCTCGCCCAACTCATGCCCGGTTGCAAATCCACGACGGATTTCGCTACAGCGCTGGCCGATCCGGCCGTGCACGCCGTCATCATTTCCACCCTCAACGCCTCGCTCGCACCCCTCGCGCTGGCCACAGTCCGGGCGGGGAAACACGCCCTGGTGGAAAAACCAGGCGCGCTCCGCGCATCGCAGCTCCGGGAAATCCGCGACGCTGCCGCTCGGACCGGCGCCCGCGTTCGCCTTGGCTACAATCACCGCTTTCATCCCGCGTTGCAAAAAGCCCGTGAGTTGGTTGACGCCGGCGCGCTCGGACCGCTGATGTTCCTGCGCGCGCGTTACGGCCATGGCGGGCGCAAGGGCTACGACCGCGAGTGGCGGGCCGACCCCGCACTTTCCGGGGGCGGCGAACTCATCGACCAGGGCGT
>JBEKQH010000040.1:0-8999 GCA_049519915.1 Opitutaceae bacterium | reverse complement strand
ATGAAGGCGCGCGGTCCGACCGGCTGTGCGAATTGAACGTCATCGAGCAGGTCGCCCATGTGTGCCAGACGTCCATTGTGCAGGATGCCTGGGCCCGCAGCCAGCCGCTGGCCGTGCATGGCTGGATTTACGGCTTGAAAGACGGGTTGCTCCGCGACCTCCGAACGAGCGTGGTCGGCGCGGAAGAATCCGCGGCGAATTACCGGGCGGCGCTGGCGGCGCTGGAGTAGCCGCGGGCCAATCGGGTTAAAGGTGACGCGTGGCGCGGCTGCGCATTTGAGATCTCAGACGGCGCAAGCCGAGCGCGTCGGGGACGCCGCGCTCCAATCTCAAATGCCCTCGACCTTACGCCCGGCTGAGGTAGGAGCCGTCGGCCGTGCTCACCCGCACGGTGTCGCCTTCTTTGATGAAAAGGGGCACTTGGACCACGAGACCGGTTTCCAGCTTGGCGGGTTTTTGGACGTTGCTCGCGGTGTCCCCGCGGATGCCGTCGGACGATTCCACAATCTTGAGCTCGACCGCCGAAGGCAGGTCGATGGTCAACGGCTTGTCGTCCACGAAAAGCACTTCCACCTTGCCGTTGGCCACAAGGTAGTTCTTGGCCTCGCCGACCAGCGCCGCGCTGAGCTCGACCTGTTCAAACGTCTGCGGATCGATGAAAGCGAAAGCATCGCGATCGGCATAGCTGAACTCGAGGGTCTTGCGGTCGGTCGACAACACTTCGATCGACTCGGTGGAGTTGAAGCGCTGATCCAGCGAGCGGCCATTCTTAAGATTGCGCATTTTGGCTTGGACGAAAGCGCGCAAATTGCCGGGCGTGCGGTGCTGCGTCTCCATGACCAGATGGGGTTCGTTATTAAATTTTATGACTTGTCCTTTGCGGATGTCGTTGGCAGCGGGCATGGCGGGTAGATGGGAGGTTTCGAGTTGCGGAAAAGTTAGCTGAATAAGCGACGCCCGGGCGCTATGTCAAGACTGCCCGCCGCTAGCAACCCGTCGGGCTTCGCCCACGGGCTGCTAAAACCAAAATGGCTCTGGCATTTTGGAACTGACTGGCCGTTTGGAGGTTTTTCGGGTTTTCGCCGGGGCGCTGATCAAAAAGTCCCGGATTGTGGTCGGTCTCGTGTTTTTCCACGCCGCCCCGGCGCGCATCCGGGCTTGTCATTTTAGGGGCGTTCCCGACACTGCGCAAATATCTATGAAACAACGCACGCTTGCGCATGAGGTGTCGATCGAGGGCCAAGCCCTTCATACCGGCGATACCGTGCGCCTTACGCTCAAACCAGCTCCCGCCGGCCATGGCATCATTTTTCGCCGGGTCGACCTGCATGGATCGCCTGAACTGCGGGCGCGCATCGATCTGGTGGGCGACCTGGTGCGAAATACGACGCTCGAGTCCGGCCACGCGAAAATTCACACGGTCGAGCACGTGCTCAGTGCCCTCGCCGGCTGCGGAGTCGACAACGTCCTCATCGATATGAACGCCAGCGAACCGCCGGCGATGGACGGTTCGGCCAAACCGTTCGTCAACCTCATCCTCCAGGGCGAGCCGGTCGAGCAAGACAAGGAGCGGGCCTACTTCGTGCTCGATGATGCCGTTTCCGTCGCCCAGGGCAACCGCTCCGTCATCGCGCTGCCGTCGAACGAATTCAAGATCACCTGCACGTCCGCCGACGACCGCGGCATCCACACCCAGCATCTTTCCCTGACGGTCGACCCCGATGTCTATATGATGCAGATCGCGGCGGCGCGCACCTTCACGATCTACGAGGACATCGAGGAGTTGATCAAACTCGGTAAAATCCGCGGCGGCTCGCTTGATTGCGCCGTCGTGATCAAGGGCGACAAAATTATCTCCAAGGAGCCGCTGCGGTTCAAGGACGAGTTCGTTCGCCACAAAATTCTCGACATTGTCGGCGATCTTTCGCTCCTCGGCCAGCCGATCAAGGCGCATATCATCGCCACCCGCCCGGGTCATGCGATCAACGCCGAGCTGACCAAGGCGCTGTTCGAAAAACTCCATAAGAAAGGCGCGGCCAAGAAAAAAGAGAAAGCCGGGCCGGCCAAGGTGCTCGAGCACGAAACGTCGCTCGACATCCGCCGCATGCTCGACACGCTGCCGCACCGCTATCCGTTCGTGATGCTTGACCGCGTCGTCGAATTCATCGGCCAGGACGAACTCGTTGCGATCAAGAACGTCACTTATAACGAACCGTATTTCCAAGGCCACTACCCGGGCAACCCCGTAATGCCGGGCGTGCTGCAACTCGAAGCGCTCGCGCAGGCCGCGGGCATCCTCATGCTCCGTCGCGGCTCCAGCGAAGGCAAAATCGCGCTCTTGATGAGCTGCGACAAAGTGAAGTTTCGCAAAGCCGTCCGCCCGGGCGACCAAGTCATGGTCAATGTCAGGCTGACCAAGAGCCGGGGCGATAAAATAGCCTGCGCCGAGGGCACCTGCAGCGTTTCCGGCCAAGTGGTGTCCTCGGCCGAGCTCATGTTCGTCATCGTGGACAGCAGCGAGGCGGAGTAGGGCCGAAGAGGCCTTCGCTAGCAGCCCGTCGGGCTTCGCCCACGGGCTAGGAGACCGATCGATAATTTTGTCGGATCCGGTGGATGGTTTTGAACCTTGGCGCGAGGCTAGCGTCAGAGAGGCAGGCCCGGCCGTTATGTGACGGTGGAACGTGAAACTGCGATAACGCTCCGAAAGTGGGCCATGTCGGCGTTGAAAAACAGTAGGCCGACCACCAGGACTTTTTGCTTAGCGCCAGGGCAAGAACCCGGAAAGATGTCCACTGCCGCCAGTCAGTTCCAAAATGGCAGAGCCATTTTGATTTAGGAGGCTGGAGGACGAAGTCCGACAGCCTCCTGGAGATCGTTTCTAAACGCCCCTCGCAGGCCGAGCGTGACGAGGGCGAGGGTCACGAGGGAACTGGCCGGCATAAAGATAGCCGCCAGCAACGGGCTCATCTGCCCGGCCGCAGCCACGCCGACGGCGGAAACGTTATAGGCCACGGAGAAAACCAAGATGGCGGTTTGGGTGTGGCGCCGGATCGAATTAACCTTAAAGAGCGCGCCCAATCCGCCGAGACCCCGTCCAAGATAGTAAAAGTCGGCCTTCTGTTCGAGCAGTCCGCGATGAATGACGGGCGTGCCGCGGCAAAAGGCGCGGTCAAAGGCGAGGCTGTCGTTGGCGCCATCGCCGAGCATAAGGGTGTCGCTGCGGTCATTTTCTTCGAGCCACGCGGCCTTGGCCTGGGGCGACAGGCCGCCCATCCCGCAGGCGGCGGGCAATTCGAGCTCGCGGGCCAGCGCCGCTACTTTTTCCGGTCGGTCGCCGCTAAGGATGAAAATTTCAAGGCCCCGCGCCGCCAGCGCCGCCAGGTCCTGACGCGCGCCGGGCCGGGCGGAGTCGGCCAACTGGAAACGCGCGACGGTCAGGCCGTCGCAGGCCAGCACCGTGTCGGTCCCGGGCGGCCCGTCATCTTGCCAGCCGGCCCGGCCCAGCGACCACGCGCCCAGCGCCAATCCGCAGCCGACGGTTTCGCGCGCCTCGCCGGGGCACGGCGCGGGTGCGCCGGCTGCGAGCAAATTCTCGAGCAAACCCTGGCTGACCGGATGTGCGTTGTCGCGCACGAGCGCATGCAACGCGGACCGAGCTTCCGGTCCGAGCCCATCGATCGCCGCCGGATTGAGGAGGACGGGCGTTTCGAGCGTCAAGGTGCCCGTCTTGTCAAAGATGATTTTTTTTACCCGGCCGAGACGGGCCCAGAGATCATTTTCCCGCACGAACACCCCGTGCCGGCGCAGCGCCACCGTGGCCATCTCGTCGGCGAGAGGGAAAGCCAGTCCGATCGCGCAGGGGCATGAAACGACAAGCACCGCGGTAACGACCGACCAGGCCCGCAGGCCGTTGCCCGTCGCCAGCCACCAACTGAGGCCGGCGATGGCGGCGCCAGCGAGAATGCCCACCAAATAGCCACGTACGATCTTTTCCAAAAACCGGTGTCGCCAGCCCGGACGTTCGGATGGCGCGAGCAGTTGGGCGAGGAGGGACTCTTTCCAGCCTTGGCGGGCACGACAACGAACGTCTCCGCGGCTGACCAGGGCCGCGCCGGCCGGCACCCGCTGTCCGGTGCGGAAAATACGCGGTTCGGCCTCGCCGTTGATCGAGGCAAGCGAAAACGCCGCTTCATCCGAGTCCAACTGCGATTCCACCGGCACGGTCTGTCCGGAACCGAGGTAGAAAACATGCCCGGTCTCCAGGCTTTCCGGTGGAATTTCGCGCAACGGGCCGGTCGTCGCGGCCAAGCGCACGCGCGGCGGCAACGGCTGCTGTCGCAACAATCGGCGGCGATTGCGTTCGACCGCAGCCACCTGCGCCCATCGCCCGACGAGCATGAGCAGGATAAAGGTGCTGACGAAGTCGAAGTAAACGAACCGCGGCTGAGCGGCGAGCCAGCCATAAAGGGAACCGGCGTAGGCGCCCGCCAGGCCGATGGCGATGGGCAGGTCGATATGCAGCACGCCCGCCCGGAGGCTGTGCCAGGCGCGCCCGATAAAATAGCTGCCTCCGACCAGCAAACTCAGGGTGCCAAAGATCAGCGACAGCAGGCTAAAGAGCGGCGCATAAGCGAACGTGCGCGCCATGCCGAAGTAAGCCGGCAGGGCGAAAAGCATGACGTTCAAGGCAAAAACGGCGCACAGGCCGATGCGCTGCACGAGGGCGCGGCTTTCGCTTTCGGCCAGGTCATCCTTGGCCTCTGTCGGACCAAGAAGATAGCCAAAGGCCTGAAGCTTGCGCGCGAAGTCGGCGGCGGAAAATTCCCCGCTCAGCCAGCGCAGACGCACGCGGCCGAGCTGGACGTTGCAAAAAATATCGCGGGAACCGGGCTGTTGTTGGAACAGGCGCTCGATCAGCCAGACGCAGCCGGCGCAGGAAATACCCTGCAGGCCGAGTCCAAGTTCCGGCGTCCGTCCTTCCGCGGTCTTTTCGGCCGCACGCTGGGCGGCTTCGAGCCAGGCGTAGTCGCGGGGCTGGAAGACCGCCGCGTCGGCGGGAACGGTCACCGCGTCCTTGATCTGGTAGTAACTTTCGAAGCCATGCTCGTGGACCAGCCGAAAAACATAGGCGCAGCCGGAGCAGCAAAAGCCGGACGTTTCCGCGCGCGCGTCGGGCAGCGGGACCCCGCAGTGCCGGCAGACCATGCGCCGCCGCGGCTTGGGATGGGAAACGACCGTGTTCATGTCAGAAACAGACCGATCCGTTAGCCGACGGGCCGGCCAGGCCCAGGGTGCCGCGCAGCCGCCAGGCGAGGACCAGCGCGGCCGTCAGCGCCAGCACGATCCTCACCCGTCCGAGCCAGAGCGGCGTCAACCAGCCGCGCAGTCCGGAAAACTGGGTCTGCACCAGCCAGAGCAACGGCAACGTGCCCAGACCGAACGCGAGCATGAATTCGGCTCCGTGCACGGCCGAGCCGGACAACAGCGCGAGCGCGATCAGAAAATACAAGGGTCCGCAGGGCAGAAGCGGGGTGGCCAGCCCGAGCGCCGTTGCGGCCGTCACGCGCGATCGGCCGCGCAGCTTGCCGTTCAGGCGCAACAGCCAGCCTCCCACCAGAAGGGGTTTGGGCAGAAAACGATCCAGGTGAAAAGCGAGCGAGAGAAAAAAAAGGACCAGCATCCACGGCAGCCAGCGCAAGGCCGGGCCGGACAAAAAGCCCAGGGGCATCATGCCGGCGCCGCCGGCCAGGGCGCCGAGCGCGCCATAGCCGCCCAGCCTGGCGAGGTGATAGGCCGTGGCGACGGTGGGCGCGCCGGTCCGATCCCCGGGCGCCGGCATGACCAGGCAGGCCAGCGGGCCGCACATGCCGGCGCAATGCAGGCTCACGACCAAGCCGGCCATAAAGGCGGCGGCGGGCGAGTTGATGGAGGCCAGTTCCATGATTCGGAAATTAACCGTTCTGTTTATCTGTGCCTATCTGTGTAATCCGTGGTAAAATGAAATTCATGAGTAAACTTTAATCGCGGAATCAGGGTTTAATGCTGCGCCTGCCCAGTCGCGAGCGGCACCTCGGCGACCGGATGCCGGGACGCGAGAACGATGAAGGCGGCCCACACCGCGACTTGCAGCATAAAGGCCAGACCGGCCCAGAAAAGGAGTCTACCGCCGGATACCTTTTTCACGATCTTCCTCCTGCAAGAGATCGGCGTCCGGGCCGAGGAACTCGGCGGTGCGTTCGAGGTGAAACGTGCCGGCGGAATCCGTCACCACGATAGTGATCGAAAAAGGCCCGGCGTAGCGCGCGCGGGTGACGCGCAGAACCAGGGCCCGAACGTCCTCGCCGAGGGCCGGGAGGGTGACCGGCTCGGTCAAGCCGATCTGTTCGATCGCGATCGGTGAACGGACCCGGATGGAAAGGTCTATCGGCACCGATTGCTTGTTGATGAGGCGCACAAAAAATTCGTCGCGGACGAAATCCGCATCGACGAAATAAGGCGCGCCGGTCACCCGGGTGAGGCCGAGCGACGCCGGCCTGAGGGTCGAAAACGCCCAAGTGGCCACGCTGACACCCGCCAGCAGCAAGACGGCATAGAGGATCGTGCGAGGCCGCAGCCAGCGCGTGGTGCGGCCGGCGAAGGCGGCTTGCGAATCGTAGCGGATGAGACCGGCCGGCCGTTGGAGCTTGTGCATCACGTCATCGCAGGCGTCGATGCAGGCGGTGCAGCCGATGCACTCGATCTGCAGGCCCTGGCGGATGTCGATGCCGGTCGGGCAGACCTGGATGCAACGGCTGCAGGCCACACAGTCGCCGGCCCCCGGCGTGCCGAGCCGGCCGCGCGGTTCGCCCCGCCTGGCATCGTAACCGATGACCAGCGAGTGATCGTCGATCAAGGCGGACTGCAGCCGGCCATAGGGGCAGATGACAATGCAGAGTTGCTCGCGAAACCAGGCAAAATTAAGATAAAGAACGCCGGTGGCGACGGCGATGAAGACAAAGGCGCCCCCGTGCTCGCCGGGCGAGGCGCGCATCATCGACCAGAGCGCCGGCAGCGAGATAAAATAGCTGAGAAATAAGTGGGCGATGGCCGCGGCGAGGACGATAAACAGGCCCTGTTTTGCGCCACGGCGGAGAAGCTTGCCCACCGACCAGGCCGCGGCGTCGAGCTGGCGGCGACTGAGCGCGTCGCCCTCGATCCAACGTTCGATCCGGCGGAAGACGTGATCCAGAAACACGGTCTGCGGACAGGCCCAACCGCACCACAGGCGGCCAAAAAGCGCCGTCAGAAAGAACAGGGCAAAGCCGAGGCCGGTGATGAGAAAAAACAACAGCCACAGGTCCTGGGCGGCGAGCGTCCAGCCGAAAAGATGAAAGCGTCGGTTGGCGACATCGAGGAAGACCGCCGGATATCCGCCGACCTTGATCCACGGCAGCAGCCCATAGACCGCGATCAGGGCCAGCGCGCCGACCCGCCGCCAGCGGTTGAAATATCCCCGCACGTCGGCCGGGTGTAAGAACAACCGCGAACCATCATCGCGAATGGTGGTGACCGAGTCCAGATTCGGAACCGGGGCGGCGGCCGAGGGCAGCCCAGCGGCATTTTTATCCGCGGCCGGGAAGGGTATCGATGGTTTGATGGCCGGGGTGTCCATGCTTGCAAAGTCGCTTCGCTCTCAAATCGCTCTCGTTATCGTTCTCTTACCCGCCCTCGATCCATGGCATTCGAGAGAACGAGAAAGATTTTCTTCGGCGCTTAAAGTCTTTCTATTTGGCGGTCGGCGGACCCATGCCCGGCTCGCCCTCGCGATGGTAGCTTAAGACGTAGGCGACCACCTCGGCGATTTTTTTTGGCCCCAGGATCGGTCCCCAGGTCGGCATTCCTTTGGGCGGGACGCCGGTCGTAACCGTGTGGAGAAGGTCGGTCGGCTGGCCGCCATGGATCCAGGCGTGGCCGCGGAGGTTCGCGCCGATGCCGCCCTCGGCCTTGCCGCGAAGGCTTTTCAGGTGGCAACTCACACAGGTCGACTCAAACGTGGCGCGGCCGGCTTCGACAAAAACGGGATTCGTGCTCATCTTCCACAAGGTCCCGTTGTCGAGTTTCGACGACGAGGCGGCCGTCAGGCGAGCGGCCTCGATCTGGGTCAAAGCGGCATCGATGCGGGCATGGTCGCTGTGGGGCGCTCCGAATTGCCGCATCACCGCCCAATAGGCGATGGCGAAGACAATCGTGGCGTAAAAGGTGAGCAGCCACCAATTGGGCAGTCGTTTGTCGTACTCCCGGATGCCATCGTAGGCATGGTCGCGCAACGGGCCGTCAGGAGGCGGTGGGGTCGTGGTCATGGCGTGAAGCGGTAGGGCTATCGAAGGGCAGATGGGCGAGCTTGTCGCTTTTCGAACGCGGCAAACGCAGGCCCTGCCAGACCATCAACACAAAAACGGTCAGGGCGACGGCGAAGGCGACCAGGCCGAAGATGGCGTCGTAGTGATGCAGAATGAGCCGGTCGAACATGGAGGGAAATTAATCGGCGAGCTTGGGCCGCGGGTCGGCGTCGTGCGGCTTGACGGTTTCGTATCGGCCGAGTTTTTGAATATAGGCGATGAGGGCGATGACTTCCTTGCCGGGCTTGATATAGGCGCCGGCGGCGCGCAGGTCGTCCGCGATTTGTTTTTGCTGCGCGGCCGTCAGAGCGGCGATCTGAGCGTCGTTCCATAACGGATACGGCACGCCCAGTTTGCGTTGGGCGGAAATCCATCCGGGCAGCACCGAGGTATCGAGATCGTCCCGCAGCAGCCACGGGAAATTCGGCATATTGGATTCGGCGGAAATCGAGCGAGGATTTTCAAAATGGCGGAGATGCCAGACGTTGGGATATTTTCCGCCGACCCGGGCGAGATCGGGTCCGTTGCGTTTCGAACCCCATTGGAACGGATGGTCGTAGATCGATTCTCCGAGACGCGAGTAATCGCCGTAGCGCAGCACGTCGGGCACCAGCGTGCGGA